>NZ_CAURTV010000003.1:0-132292 GCF_963527515.1 uncultured Cellulomonas sp.
GGTGGCGCTCGTCGGGATCGCCGTCCACGCCCTGGGCGGCGACGCGGCGGCGGCGGGCGGCGTCGCGACCCGGCTGGACCCGGAGGTCGAGCGCAGGTTCGCCGCCGCCCAGGCGGCAGCGGCCGCGGAGGGGGTGCCGCTGACCATGACGTCCGGGTGGCGGTCCGCGGCGGAGCAGCAGGACCTGGTCGACGATGCCGTCGAGCGCTACGGGTCGCTGGAGGAGGCCCGCCGCTGGGTCCTGCCGCCGGAGACGTCCGCGCACGTGGACGGGACCGCGGTGGACGTGGGACCGACAGACGGTGCGCTGTGGCTCGGCGAGCACGGGTTCGAGCACGGCCTGTGCCGGACCTACGCCAACGAGATCTGGCACTTCGAGCTGCTCGCCGACGGCGCCGACCGGTGCCCGGACCTGCAGGCGGACTCCTCCAGCGGCTGGTGAGCGCTCAGGCGTCCGCGCGGCGCCTCTGCTGGACGCGGTTCCGCAGGAAGACCAGAGGGAGCAGGAGGGTGCCGAGCATGGTGACGATCCACACCACGAGCGACCCGAGCACCCACGCGTTCAGCCCGCGGATGGTCAGCCCCTCACCCACCAGGGTGGCGACGAACAGGGCGACGACCGTCGAGACGAGCCCGACTGCCCCGGTCAGCGCGGTGGCGTACCGGCGCGTCATCACCAGGAACCACGGGGTGAGGATGCTCTGCAGGACGGCGAACACCACGACCGCCACCAGGAACCCCGAGACGCCCACCGTGAAACCGTCGACGACGAGCGAGGCGATCCACAGGCCGAGGGCTGCGGACGCCAGGAAGATCAGCGCGCGGATGAGGAAGACCACCACCGTCTCACCCTAGGGACACGCCGCCCACGACCACCAGGGTGTGACCAGTCCGTTTGTTACGAGTAGTCGCACGGCTCGGTTCTCGCCGGAGTCGCCCGCTACCGTGGCAAGCGTGACGGAGAACTCGACACCCACGCCCATCGCCACGCCCGAGCACACGGTCGACGGTTTTGTCCGGGAGTTCCTGCGGGAGCTGAACTTCGGACAGGGCGCCGACCTGACTCGAGCGTCGGTCAACGACAAGTACCTCGCCATGGCCCGCACCGTGCGCCACTACCTCATGGTCCGGTGGATGGAGACGCTGCGGAAGCAGTACCAGATCCAGGCCAAGTCGGTGGCGTACCTGTCGGCGGAGTTCCTGCTGGGCCGGCAGCTGGACAACGCGCTGCTCGCCGCGGACCTCGACGAGGTCGTCGAGGAGGGGCTGGCGTCGTTGGGCATCGACCTGGCTGAGCTGCGCGAGGCGGAGGTCGAGCCCGGGCTCGGCAACGGCGGCCTCGGCCGGCTCGCGGCGTGCTTCATCGACTCCCTCGCGACGATGAACGTCCCGTGCATCGGCTACGGCATCCGGTACGAGTACGGCATCTTCCGCCAGACGTTCGTCGACGGCTGGCAGGTGGAGAAGCCCGACAACTGGCTGGCCCTGGGCTCGCCGTGGGAGTTCCCGCACCCCGAGTCGGCCGTCACGGTGGACTTCGGCGGGCACACCGAGCAGTACGTGGACGACGACGGCGTGACGCGGAGCCGCTGGGTGCCGGGCTGGAGCGTCCTGGGCATCCCGTACAACTACATGGTCCCCGGGTTCGAGAACGGCCGCGTGAACACGCTGCGCCTCTGGAGCGCCCGCGCCACCCGCGCGTTCGACCTGGAGATCTTCAACGCCGGCGACTACGCGCAGGCCGTCCGGGCGCAGACGTTCGCGGAGAACATCTCCAAGGTCCTCTACCCGGAGGACTCGACGCCGCAGGGCAAGGAGCTGCGCCTGCAGCAGCAGTACTTCTTCGTGGCGTGCTCGCTGCGCGACTTCCTGGACCAGGTGCTGCCGCACGACTTCGACCTGCGCAAGCTGCCCGAGCGCATCATTTTCCAGCTCAACGACACCCACCCCGTCATCGCGATCCCCGAGCTCATGCGGATCCTCGTGGACGAGCGCAAGTGGGAGTGGGACGACGCCTGGGCGGTCACCCAGAAGTGCTTCGCCTACACGTGCCACACCCTGCTGCCGGAGGCCCTCGAGGTCTGGCCGGTGGACCTGCTGGGCAAGCTGCTGCCGCGCCACCTCGAGATCATCTACAAGATCAACGAGGACTTCATGGAGGAGCTGCGGGAGGCCTACCCGGACGACGAGCTGCGCGTGCGCCGCATGTCGATCATCGCGGAGCACCCCGAGCGAGCCGTGCGGATGGCGTACCTGGCCACCGTCGCGGGCTCCAAGGTGAACGGCGTCGCCGCGCTGCACTCGCAGCTGCTCAAGGACAAGGTCCTGCACGACTTCTCGGACTACTTCCCGGACAAGTTCACCAACGTCACCAACGGCGTCACGCCGCGGCGGTTCGTGCGGCTGGCCAACCCCGGGCTCTCGGAGCTCGTCACGGCGGCGATCGGCGACGGCTGGGTCACGGACCTGGACCGGCTCAAGGAGCTGGAGCCGCTGGCCGAGGATGCCGAGTTCCGCCAGGCGTTCCGCGACGTCAAGCGTGCGAACAAGCTCCGGCTGGTCGACGTCCTGGCGGAGCGTGACGGGATCGCGTTCGACCCGGACACCATGCTGGACGTGATGGTCAAGCGGCTGCACGAGTACAAGCGGCAGACGCTCAAGCTCCTGCACATCGTCACCCTGTACGACCAGGTGACCTCAGGTGCCGTGAGCATCGACGACATCACGCCCCGGACCTTCGCGTTCGGCGCCAAGGCCGCGCCCGGCTACCGGATGGCCAAGCAGACGATCGGTCTGATCAACGCGGTCGGCCGGACCGTCAACAACGACCCGGCGCTCAAGGGCCGGCTCACCGTCGCCTTCCCGGCCAACTACAACGTCACGCTCGCAGAGAAGCTCATCCCCGCGGCGGACCTGTCGGAGCAGATCTCGCTGGCGGGCAAGGAGGCCTCGGGCACCGGGAACATGAAGTTCGCGCTCAACGGGGCGCTGACGATCGGCACCGACGACGGCGCGAACGTCGAGATCCGCGAGCTGGTGGGCGACGACAACTTCTTCCTGTTCGGGCTGACCGAGCCCGAGGTCGCCGACATCGTCGAGCGCGGCTACCACCCGACCTCGTACTACGAGGAGAACCGTTCGCTGCGGCACGCGCTGGACCTCATCGCCTCGGGCGCGTTCTCCGGCGGGGACCGGACCGTGTTCGAGCCGATCGTGTCCAACCTGCTGGCGGAGGACCGGTTCCTCGTGCTCGCGGACTACCAGGCGTACATCGATGCGCAGGCCCGGGTGGACGACGCCTACGCGGACACAGAGGCGTGGACGCGGTCGGCCGTGCTCAACGTGGCCCGGTCGGGCTTCTTCTCCTCCGACCGGTCGATGCGCGACTACATCGACAAGATCTGGCACACGCACCCGGTCCCGCCGGAACGCTGAGCCGCAGTGCACGCACAGCGTCCGAGGAAGTGGCTGCCCGAGCGCTCACTTCCTCGGACGCTGTGTCGTTCCCGCGGGGCCTACCCTTGAGGCGTGACACCGCCCAAGAAGTCCCAGGAGATGAAGGCGTCGACCGCCGCCGCCAAGCTCGACGTGTACCTGCCGGCGACGCCCGAGGACTTCCAGAACCGGATGATCACGCGCGACGAGCTGGCCGAGCTGCAGCGCACGCCGCCGCAGTGGCTGGTGGACCTGCGTCGCGACGGGCCGCACCCGCGCAGCGTGATCGCCGGGCGGCTGCGCATCTCGATCAGCGGGCTGGCCCGGGGCGGGATCACGGACCCGCTGACCACCGAGCAGATCGAGGCGCTCCAGGCCGAGCCGCCCACGTGGCTGGAGCGCGAGCGTCAGATCGCCGCCCAGGTCCGCCTGGAGGAGCGCCTGCAGGAGTCCCGCGAGGCCGACCGCCGGGCCGCCGCCGCACGCGAGAGCTGAGTCTCAGAGCCCGCCGCGCGG
Organism: uncultured Cellulomonas sp.; assembly: GCF_963527515.1. NCBI lineage: Bacteria > Bacillati > Actinomycetota > Actinomycetes > Micrococcales > Cellulomonadaceae > Cellulomonas > uncultured Cellulomonas sp. Next base: position 3,952 of record NZ_CAURTV010000003.1, read on the forward strand.
CGGGTCGAAGTCCGGCACGAGCACCGGGGTGTCGCGGTTGAGCGCCTCGCCGCGGAAGAACGGTCGCAGCGACGCCCGCGCGGCGCACGCCACCATCAGCGGCACGCCGAGCGCGAGCATGCCGACCCCGATGACGAACACGCCGCCGACCCCGCCGATGCTGGTGTACCCGTAGTCGGGGTCGAGCATGTCCCGCGCCGAGATGCCGAACGCCCACACCATCCCCGCGCCGCCGAGCAGCGGGAACAGGCCGCGCAGGAAGAAGTTGCGGACGCTGCGGAAGATCGACCGCCAGAAGTACGCGACACAGGCGAACGCGGTCACCGCGTAGTAGAACGCCACGGCGAGGCCGAGGGACGCGATCGAGTCGAACAGGGCGTCCTCGCTGAGCAGCTTGAGCACGATGTAGAAGACGCCGGCGGTGATCCCCATGACGAGCGTGGAGAACGACGGCGTCTTGAACACCGGGTGCACGCGCGCGAACTGCCCGGGCACCGCCTTGTAGACGGCCATCGCGAGCGTGCCGCGGGCGGTGGGCAGGATCGTCGTCTGGGTCGACGCCGTCGCCGACACCGCGATGACCAGCAGCAGGACGAACGCCATCACCGGACCCAGCAGCGGTCCGCCCAGCACGGTGACGACGTCGTCGATGTTGGCCTCGTTGTTCAGGCCGATCCCCGTGGTGCCGAACCCCGCGAACGCCTGCACGGCGACCGCCACCAGGCAGTAGGTGACCAGCAGGATGACCGTGGCCAGCACCGCGGCGCGCCCCGGCGTGCGCGCGAGGTCCTTGGTCTCCTCGTTGACGGCCAGGCACGCGTCCCAGCCCCAGTAGATGAACAGGCACAGGATCACGGCGGCCGCGATGGCCGACGACGACAGACCGGCCGGGCTGAACCACTCCCACCGCGGCAGCACGGCCTGCGCCCCCGCGGTGCCGCCGTACACCTTCCAGAGCGCCAGGATGCTCAGACCCCCGAGCACCAGGAACTGGAACACCACCAGCACGTTCTGCAGCCGCTCGCTGACCAGGATCCCGCGATAGCTCACCCACGTCATGGCCGCGATGAAGCCGACCCCGATGACCAGCACCGCGACGCGGTTCTCCGCCACCCCGTCCAGGCCGAACGCCCGCAGGAAGTAGACGGCGGCGACCTCCGCGACGTTGGCCAGCACGATGATCCCGGACACCGCCAGACCCCAGCCGCCCAGCCAGCCGACCCACGGCCCGAGCGCCTTGGTGCCCCACGTGAACGTGGTCCCGCAGTCCGGCATGACCGAGTTGAGCTCGCGGTACGCGATCGCGACCAGCAGCATCGGCACGAAGGCGATGAGGAACATGGCCGGCGACCGGTCACCGACGGCCAGCACCACGTAGCCCAGCGTGGCGGCCAGCGAGTACGCGGGAGCGGTGCTGGCGAGGCCGATGACGGTGTTGCCCCAGAGGCCCAGCGTGCCGGAGCTCAGCCCCTTCGCCGGTGCGGACTCGTCGGTCAGGGCGCTGCTCATCGGACCTCCCGGCTCACGGTGCGACGGTGCCCCCGGATCCGGACATTACTCCCACGGCCCCCCGGACCGGCCGCTTTCCCGGTCGCGCGCCCGGCACGAGAACAACGTGGGTGCCGTCATGGCCCGGTCAAGGGCCACCCAGGTTGTTCTCGCCCCGCGGGGGGTCGCCGAGAACAACGTGGCACGCGTCAACGGCCCGCTTGACGCGTCCCACGTTGTTCTCGTGGCCGGCCCCGCGGCCGTCGGGGGCGGGGGTCAGCGAAGAAGGGTCATCGAGGGCGGGGCTTGCGTGCGCGGGGCGCCGCGGAACCCTTGGCCGACGACCGACGTCCCGACGCGCCCTTCCCGGCCGCACTCTTGCCGGACCCGCCCGTGCCCTTGCCGGACCCGGCCGCGCTCTTGCCGGACCCGCCCGTGCCCTTGCCAGACCCGCGGGTCGTCGCGGGCGTCTGTTCCGGCTCCGGTGCGCCGCGGCCGCGCGACGAGGTCGCCGTGCGGCCGCGGACGATGCCGATGAACTCCTCGGTCAGCTCGTCGTACCGGTCGGTCACCCAGGCCAGTCCGACGGCGGACCCGGGGGCGTCCCGGACCACGCGCGCGGTCAGGCCGCGGCGCTGGTGCAGCCGGCCGAGCGACTGCGGCAGCACGAGCACCCCGACGCCGGCGGCGACCAGGTCGATCGCGTCGGCCGTCGTCGCCACCTCACCTCCCGCGAACGGGGTGCCCGGAGGGTCGGTCCAGTGCAGCTGGTCGTCGAGGGGGACCACCAGGGTCTCGTCGTCGAGGTCGGCGGCGTCCACCTGGTCGACCACCGTGACGACGTGGTCCTTGGGCACCACGACGACCGTGGCCTCGGTGTACAGGGGGATGGTGGACAGGTCGTCGCCGGCCGCGGGGAGGCGCACCAGGGCGACGTCGGCGCCGCCGGACCGCAGCACGTCGACCGCGTCGGTGGGCGTCGCGTGCACCAGCTCCACCGGCACGTCCCGCAGCCGCTCCTGCCACACGCGCAGCCAGCGGTCGGGGTTCACGCCGGGCACCAGCAGGATCCGGAACGTCATCGGACCCTCCGGAACACGACGTCGCGCACCTCGTGGCCGAGATCGATTCCCCGCTGCTCGAACTTGGTCACGGGCCGGTGCGCGGGACGGGGAGCGAAGCTCCGGGCAGTGTTCTCCAGCGACGGGTCGGCGGTGAGGGCCTCGAGCATGGCGTCGGCGTAGTCCACCCAGTCGGTCGCGCAGTGCAGGACGCCGCCGACCTGCAGTCGCGAGGTCAGCAGCGCCACGTGCGTCGGCTGCACCAGCCGGCGCTTGTGGTGGCGGGCCTTGGGCCACGGGTCGGGGAAGAACACGTGCACCGCGGCGAGCGACCGCTCGGGCAGCGCGCTGCGCACCAGGTCGAGGGCGTCGCCGTGCGCGATGCGGACGTTGGTCAGGCCCGCGCGGTCGAGCAGGCCGAGCAGGTGCGCGACGCCCGGCAGGTGCGCCTCGACGGCCAGGTAGTCGCGCGCGGGGTCGGCGGCGGCCATGGCCGCGGTGGTCTCACCCATCCCGGAGCCGATCTCCAGCACCAGCGGTGCCGACCGGCCGAACAGCGCGACCGTGTCCAGGGCACCGTCCGGCGTCACCGGAACCGGGGAGCCCGCGTCGTGCACGGAGAAGCCGAACCGCGGCCAGAGGTGCACCAGGGCGGCCTCCCGCTCGGGACCCAGCGGAGAGCGGCGCGGGTGGAACGTGCGCAGCGGCTCGTGCGGACGCGCGGCCTGCAGCCGGAACGCCTCGGACGGTGGGGTCATGAGGGTCCAGCCTAGGCGTCGCCGACCACGGGCCCCATCAGCGCGAAGACCTCGCCGAACGGTCCGGCGGCGATCGCCATCCGACCGAAGGGCGTGTCCGTGGCCGGGCTGACGACCGTGCCGCCCAGCTCGGTGACGCGTGCGACGGCGGCGTCCGTGTCGGTCACGCCGAAGTAGAGCGTCCAGGCGGCGGGGGCGTCGGCACCCGCCTGGGCGCCGTACCCGCCGACGCCGGCCAGGGCCGCGCCGCCCAGCGACACCGACGCGTAGGTGAAGCCGGGTGCGGACAGGTCCTCGACCTCGTACCCGAACACCCGCTGGTAGAACTCGAGGGCGCCGGGCTGGTCGTGCACCATCACCTCGGACCACACCACCGCGCCCGGCTCCTCGACCACGTCCCAGCCGGTGTGCTCGGCCGGCTGCCACACGCCGAACACGGCGCCGGCGGTGTCGACGAAGATCGCCATGCTGCCGAAGTCCATGATCGGCATCGGCGGGACCACCTCCTGGCCGCCCGCCTCCTTGATCGCCGCCGCGGTGGCCGCCAGGTCGTCGGCGGCCAGGTAGACGCACCAGGCCGGCGGCGGGGCGGGTTCGTCGCCCATGGGCTCGCCGAGGCCGACCACGCGGCGCCCGTCGACGAGCGCCTGGGTGTAGAACCCGAGCTCAGGGCCGCCCACCTCGAACTCCCACCCGAGCAGGGGGCCGTAGAACGCACGGGCGACGGCGACGTCCGGCACCGTGATGTCCGCCCAGGCCGGGGTGCCGGTGGGCCACGCCTCGCGATGTGTGGTCATGGGACACACCCAACACCGTGCCCCTGCCGGCCGCCATCGCTCGAGGTCAGGGCAGCCGGGCGTCCAGGAACGCGAGCACCTCGGCGACGTACGTGTCCCGGGCGGGCGTGGGGGACAGGGCCAGGTCGTGCGCTCCGCCGGGGATCTCGACGAACGTGACGTCGGGCCCGAGCAGGGGCGCGCGTTCCTTGATGTGCGCGACGTCCAGCACCGAGTCGGTGGTGAGCAGGGCGTCGTGCCAGGCGTCGTCGGGACCGGAGGCGTCGGAGGCCAGGACCAGCACCGGCACGTCGACGGCCAGGCCGCGGGCGACCCGCGCGTGCCCGCGACGGACGGCCCGGGCGAACCCGGCGCGGGCCGGGAAGCCGTCGTGCGGCTTCCACGCGAGGTCGTACGCCCACTCGCCGCCGGTGCCCTCGTGCAGCGCGCGCCCGTAGAACGGACCGATCTTGCCGACGACGAGGTCCGGGGCCACCCGCCCCACGCGGTCCAGCACGGCCGTGAAGACCCGGCGCTCGAACCACGAGCCGCGCAGGTCCAGCCACGGGCTGTTCAGCACCAGCGCGTCGACGAGGCCCTCGCCCCGGCGGGCGTCGGCCCACAAGGACGTGACGAGCCCGCCCATCGAGTGGCCCAGCAGGACCACCTGGTCGTGCTCGGCGCGGATGATCCGGATCGCGGCGTCGATGTCCTCCGCGTACGCACCCAGGTCGGTGATGTGGTTGGCCGGTCGGCCGTCGCGGATCGACCGCCCGTAGTCGCGCAGGTCGAGTGCGTAGACGTCGTACCCGTGGGCGGCCAGGGCGTCGGCGAACTGCGTCTGGAAGAAGTAGTCGACGAACCCGTGCACGTAGAGCAGGGCGCGGCGGCTGGCGGTGCCGGTGCGGTGGACGAGGGTCGCGACGGGGTCCGGGGTCCGGCCGTCGGGCCGCAGCGGGAGGGTCTGAGCGGTCCAGCCGGGCAGCACGTCGTCGTCCATGACGCCGATGGTGTCACGCAGGGTGCCGGAGAGACTTGAGCGGAATAGACTCAACTCTGGACGTCGTTGCGCCGAGCAGACACGACAACTCAGGAGGTCACGTGGACGCCAAGTTCACCACCCGGTCCCAGGAGGCCCTGGGCGACGCCATCCAGCAGGCGTCGGCCGCCGGCAACCCCCAGCTCGAGCCGGCCCACCTGCTCAACGCCCTGCTGCAGCAGGAGGGTGGGGTGTCCAACGGACTTCTCGACGCCGTCGGCGCGGACCGCGGTGCGCTCGGCCGTGCCGTCCGCGGGATGCTCGTGAACCTGCCGACCGCCAGCGGCTCGGCGGTCGCGCAGCCGTCGGCGTCCCGCGCCACGTCCACCGCGCTCGAGGCCGCGTCGTCGGAGGCGCGCTCGCTCGGGGACGACTACGTCTCCACCGAGCACCTGCTGCTCGGGCTCGCCACCGGCCAGTCCGGCGTCGCCGACGCCCTGCGCGCGCAGGGTGCCTCCCGTGACGCGCTCGCAGCGGCGCTGCCGGCGGTCCGCGGGTCCGCGCGCGTGACCAGCCCCAACCCGGAGGGCACGTACAAGGCGCTCGAGCAGTACGGCATGGACCTCACGCAGCGCGCCCGCGACGGCAAGCTCGACCCGGTGATCGGCCGCGACGCCGAGATCCGCCGCGTCGTGCAGGTGCTGTCCCGGCGCACCAAGAACAACCCCGTCCTCATCGGGGAGCCCGGCGTCGGCAAGACCGCCGTCGTCGAGGGCCTCGCGCAGCGGATCGTCGCCGGGGACGTCCCCGAGTCGCTGCGGGGCAAGAAGCTGGTCGCGCTCGACCTGGCCGCCATGGTGGCCGGCGCCAAGTACCGCGGCGAGTTCGAGGAGCGGCTCAAGGCCGTGCTTGCGGAGATCACCGGCTCGAACGGGCAGGTCGTCACCTTCATCGACGAGCTGCACACGGTCGTCGGTGCGGGTGCCGGGTCCGAGGGCGCCATGGACGCGGGCAACATGCTCAAGCCCATGCTGGCGCGCGGCGAGCTGCGCCTGGTGGGGGCGACGACGCTCGACGAGTACCGCGAGCGGATCGAGAAGGACCCCGCCCTGGAGCGCCGGTTCCAGCAGGTGTTCGTCGGCGAGCCGTCGGTCGAGGACACCGTGGCGATCCTGCGCGGGCTGAAGGAGCGGTACGAGGCGCACCACAAGGTGACCATCGCGGACTCCGCCCTGGTCGCCGCTGCCGCGCTGTCCGACCGCTACATCACCGGCCGCCAGCTCCCCGACAAGGCCATCGACCTGGTCGACGAGGCCGCCTCCCGCCTGCGCATGGAGCTCGACTCGTCGCCGATCGAGATCGACGAGCTGCAGCGCGCGGTGACCCGGCTCGAGATGGAGGAGGTCGTGCTCAGCGAGTCCGACGACCCCGCCTCGGCCGACCGCCTGGAGCGGCTGCGCAAGGACCTGGCCGACCGCCGTGAGGACCTCGCGTCCCTGACCGCGCGGTGGGAGAAGGAGAAGGCCGGGCACAACTTGGTCGGCGACCTCAAGGCCCGGCTGGACGCGCTGCGGTCCGACGCCGAGCGGCTCCTGCGCGAGGGCGACCTGGCCGGTGCCGCGCGCATCCAGTACGGCGAGCTTCCCGCCCTGCAGGAGCAGATCGCGCGTGCCGAAGCAGACGAGGAGTCCGCCGACGCCGCCCCGGACGGCCCGCCGATGATCGCCGACAAGGTCGGTCCCGACGAGGTCGCCGAGGTGGTCGCGCAGTGGACCGGCATCCCCGCCGGCCGGCTGCTCGAGGGCGAGACGGCCAAGCTGCTGCGCATGGAGGAGGTGCTCGGGGAGCGGCTCATCGGTCAGCGCCCGGCGGTCGCCGCTGTGTCGGACGCGGTCCGGCGCGCGCGTGCGGGCGTGTCCGACCCCGACCGCCCGACGGGCTCGTTCCTGTTCCTCGGTCCGACCGGCGTCGGCAAGACCGAGCTGGCCAAGGCGCTCGCGGACTTCCTGTTCGACGACGAGCGCGCGATGGTCCGCATCGACATGTCGGAGTACGCCGAGAAGCACTCGGTGGCCCGGCTGGTCGGCGCGCCCCCCGGGTACGTCGGGTACGAGGAGGGCGGTCAGCTGACCGAGGCCGTGCGGCGTCGGCCGTACTCGGTGGTCCTCCTGGACGAGGTGGAGAAGGCCCACCCCGAGGTGTTCGACGTGCTGCTGCAGGTGCTCGACGACGGGCGGCTCACCGACGGCCAGGGGCGCACGGTCGACTTCCGCAACGTGATCCTGGTGCTGACGTCGAACCTCGGCTCGCAGTTCCTGGTGGACCCGCTGCTGTCCGACGAGCAGAAGCGCGAGGCCGTCATGTCCGCGGTGCGGACCGCCTTCAAGCCGGAGTTCCTCAACCGGCTCGACGACGTCGTGCTCTTCGACCCGCTGTCGCTGGAGGAGCTCGGGCGCATCGTCGAGCTGCAGGTGGCTGCCCTGGCCCGACGCCTGAAGGACCGCCGGCTCGCGCTGGAGGTCTCCCCGGCCGCGCGCGAGTGGCTGGCGATCGAGGGCTTCGACCCCGCCTACGGTGCGCGCCCGCTGCGGCGGCTGGTGCAGCGGGAGATCGGCGACCGGCTGGCGCGCCAGATCCTGGCGGGCGAGATCAAGGACGGCGACGCGGTCGCGGTGGACCGCGGTGCGGACGGGCTCGTGGTCACGTCGGCCCGGGCAGGTGCACCTCCGGAGCGGGTCGGCTGACCTCGCGTGAAGACGTCGTCCTGCTGGGCGCGACGAAGTCTTCACGCGAGCGCCGAGCGCCGAGCGCCGAGCGCCGAGCGCCGGGCGCCGTCGTCAGAGCGCCAGACCGTGGCCGAACCGGAACAGCGGGTCGGCGGTGTCGAACGGGACGTCCTCGCGGGACGCCTCGACTGCGGCCATCGACCGCGGCAGGTCGAAGGGCAGCCGTCCCCGGGCAGCCCCTCGCAGGGCGTCGAGCAGCGGCCCGGTCCCGGCGCCGAAGTTCACGACGACCGCGGCGGCCCCCTCCACCAGCGGCGTGAGGATCGCCGGCCGGTCGAGGTAGACGTCGAGGATCGTCGGGACCTGCGCCGAGATGGCGTTCACCCGATCGACGAGCTCCGCCGGGAAGTCCAGCGAGCCGGCGTGGAAGAACGACTCGAACCCCGTCCCGCGCTGCTCGTAGGGCGCGTGCAGCCGCAGGATCGCGACGTCGGCGTCGGCGGGGTCGTCGACCGTGCCCTCGAACCCCTCGGCGTAGATCCGCAGGCCGGGCGCCAGCGGGAGGATGCCGTCGTTCGTCAGGACCGTCACGGCGGCCGACTGGGCGGCCAGACCGGCGGCCCGGAACTCGTCGGAGCCGACGACCAGGGACGCCGCGTCGACGTCCACGTAGCGCCGCTCGTCGAACAGCCCCAGCAGGAACTTCTCCCGCAGCAGCCGGCGCACGGAGGCGTCGATGCGCGCCTCGGTGATGCGGCCGTCCTGCACCAGTGACACCACGACCTCCGGGCACGCCTCGCCGCCCAGCTGGTCGGCGCCGGCGTCGAGGATGAGCGCGACGCGGTCCTCGACCGACAGGTGCTCCACCCCCCACGCCCGCGCGAGGAACGGCTGACCGAACACCTCCGCATCGGTCACCAGCCCCCAGTCGGTGCAGATGATCCCGTCGAAGCCGAGCTCGTCGCGGAGCAGGCCTGTCAGGATCGGCTTGTTGAAGCCGAAGCCGACCTCGGGCACGTCCGACAGGCCCACCGGCATGCCGTAGTACGGCATCATCTGCCGCGTCCCGGCCGCGAGGAGCGCCTTGAACGGCTCCAGGTGCTCGGCGAACCGTCCGCCGGGGTAGACCTGCTCGCGTCCGTAGGCGAAGTGGGGGTCCTCGCCGTCCTTCTGCGGACCTCCGCCGGGGAAGTGCTTGGTCATGGTCGAGACGCTGTCCGGGCCGAACACGGGTCCCTGGAACCCCCGCACGTACGCGGCGCCCATCTGGCCGGTGAGCCACGCGTCCTCCCCGAACGTGCCGTTGGCGCGTGCCCAGCGGGGCTCGGTCGCCAGGTCGACCTGCGGGTGCAGCGCCGTCCGCAGCCCGACCGCGAGGTACTCCTGACGCGCGATGTCGGCGTGCCGCTCGGTGAGGGCCTCGTCGCGCGTCGCCGCCAGCCCGAGCGTCTCCGGCCACTGCGAGAACGGGCCCGAGAGCAGGGCCGTCCCCGGGTTGTCGGTGAAGGCGTGCCGCGGGTCGGTGGCGATCGTGGCGGGGATGCCGAGCCGGGTCTGCTGGCACAGCGCCTGGAGCTCGTTGTGCCACTGCGCGATCTCCCGCGCGCCGCCCGGGACGCCGAGGAGGTTCCAGTGCGTCATGTGCCTGCCGTGCACGTACTCCTTCGCGGACGGCAGGCCGAAGACCGCGTCGCCCTCGTCGAGCGGGCCGATCGTGATCATGTGCTGGAACAGCTGGCCGGCCTTCTCCTGGAGCGTCATCCGCTCGAGCAGGTCCTCGACGCGGTCGTCGACTGGCCGCGTCGGATCCTCGTACGGGCGCATCAGCGGACGCCCTTGATCTTGTAGACCAGCGCCGCGCCGGCCAGGGCGACGACCGCGCCGAACAGGTACCAGGTGGGGTACTGCCCGATCGGCAGGTGGGCGCCGACGGCGAGGATGGCGGGGGCCATCGCGGGGGCGAGGGACTGCGGCAGCGCGTTGGCGATGTTGAGGACGCCGAGGTCCTTGGCCGTGTCCTCCTTGCTCGGCAGCACCTGCGTGGCCAGCGCGATGTCGACGGAGAAGAACGCACCGGCGCCGAGCCCGATGATCGCCTGGCCGAGGACGACCATCGCGATGGTCGGGGCGAACGCGAGCACGACGAGGCCGACCGCCATGATCGCGCCGGCGACGGCGACGAACGGGCGGCGCTTGCCGAACCGGTCGGACAGGATGCCGCCGACGGGGCTGGAGACGACCATGCCGACCACGGACGCGAACGTGGCCGTCAGGATGACGCCGGTGGCCTCCTGCTCGGAGAGGTCGAAGCGGCCGATCAGGTAGTACGGCAGGAACGTCGCGATGCCCGCGTAGCCGAACATCACCATGAACTTGGTGAGCCAGGTCCAGCCGAAGTCCGGGTGCTTGCGCGGGTTGAACACGAACGAGCCGAAGAACTGGCCGATGGTGAACCGCTGCGCGGGCGCCTCGTGCAGCCGGCGGTCGCGGAGCACCGCGGCGAGCAGCAACGAGAGGATCAGGCCGAGCGCGGCGGGGACGATGAACCGGGTGGCGTCCGCGGAGACCCGGTTGACGATCACGCTGCCGAGCAGGATGGCCAGCGGCGTCGCCATGCCCACGAGGCCGGACACCTTGCCGCGGCGCTCGACCGGCACCTGGTCCGGGATGGTCGCGTTGGCGGCGGCGAGCACCGCGTTGAACCCGGCCTGCGCCACGCACCACCCGACCAGCACGAGTGCGACGGACTGCGCGGTGCCGACGACGACGAGGGCCGCGGTGCCGACGATCGAGCCGCCGATGATCCAGGGTCGACGCATGCCGAGCCGGCTGGTGGTGCGGTCCGAGAGGCGGCCGGCCAACGGGTTGCAGACGAGGGCGAACAGGGCGCCGATGCCCATCACCATGCCGAGGGTGGCGGGGGCCGCCGCGCTGCCGACGAGGTGGTCGATCTTGAACGCCATCGACACCATCACCGGCGTCAGCAGGGCGACGAAGACGCCCAGGTTGGCGAACGCCAGGGAGGGCAGGTAGCTGCGGGGCTCGCGGGCGGTGGTGCCCAGGGGTGCCGCGCCGGTGGGCGGGGCCGTGTTCTGCGAGAGGGCCATGTCGACTCCTGTGTCGGACAGCGGGTCGGACCGTCTTTGAATCCCGACCACTTGGTAAGTCGGAAGTTACCACGTGGTCGGGATTGATGGGAAGACCGCGCTTACCATCTGGTCGGGATTAGCCTCGGCGTGGCATCCTGGGCGCCATGACCACGCAGGCTCCCCCCTCGACCGCGCGCGCCGCCGGCTACGCCAAGGGCCGCGCGACGCGGGAGGAGATCCTCGACGCGGCCATGCAGCTGTTCGGAGAGGTCGGGTACCACACGGCGTCCCTGCGCGAGGTTGCCTCGCGCGTCGGCATCTCCCACCCCGGCCTGCTGCACCACTTCTCCAGCAAGGCCGTCCTGCTCGCGGCGGTCCTCGCGCGGCGTGACGAGGTGGACGAGGCGGCGTTCCAGTCCGACCTCGACGGAGGGCACGACTACTTCGAGGCCCTCGCCAGGATCGTCGAGCGCAACGCGGTCCGCCCCGGGATCGTCGAGCTCTTCGCGACGCTCTCCGCGGAGGCCACCTCGCCCGACCACCCCGCGCACGAGTTCTTCCAGGACCGCTACCGCACGGTCGTCGGGCTGACGACCGCCGAGTTCGAGCGTCTTCGGGCCGAGGGTCGGCTCCGGCCCGGCATCGACCCGCGCACGGCGGCGCGCCTCACGGTCGCGGTGATGGACGGCATGCAGATCCAGTGGCTGCTCGCCGCCGACTCCCCGGAGGACCGCCCCGACATGGCGGAGGCCCTGCGCGCCCAGCTCGCGGCGCTGCTGACCGGATGAGCTAGCGGTCGGCCGGGTCGACGCTGTCGACGAGGTCGGACCAGAACGGGACCCGGAGCGAGACGTCGGGCACGCGCGACGAGCGGCCGAGGAACTCCCGCTCCAGGTAGTCGGCCAGGTCGGACCCGTAGTGGATGACGTCCGTCCCGTAGATCGAGAAGACGGGCACGCCCGGCGCCGCGGTACCGCTCGGCAGGTACCGGTGGGAGTACACGGGGACCATCGTCGGCACCTGCTCGAGCTGCCGACGGGCCTGAGCCTCGAGATCGTCCGCCGGCCGTGGACCCCACGACGCCGGCCAGAAGTCGCCCGCCAGGACGTCGGCGACGACGCTGTCGACCGGCCACGCCAGCCGCGCGCGCAGGGGTGACTCGTCGTCGTCGAGCCAGTCCGGCCAGTGGTCGCCGACGGGGACGGCGAGCGTCAGCAGGTCGCGGTGGTCGGCGCAGAACGTGAACCCGAACCGCCGCTCGACGTCCGCGAGCTCGTCGGCGCTCAGGCCGGGATCCAACCAGACCCCGGCGGCGTCGAGCCCGGCCAGCACACCGTCGAGGTCCATCGCACGAGTGTCCCAGCCACGAGAACGTGCGTTCGCCGCGAGAACGTGCGGATTTACTGCCGTTCTCGCGGCGAAGGCACGTGCTCGGCGCCGTCAGCCCGCGGCGACCTTGGCCACCAGGGTGTCCAGCGTCTCGCGGTCGAAGCCCGAGAGGCCGAAGTCGGCGATCACCTTGGCCGGCATCTGCTGGATCATCGCCTCCATGGTCTCGTCGAGCGGGCCCATGTCGGTCGGCGGCACCAGGGCGGCCTGCAGCAGCGGACCACCGACGGGGTGCGCCAGCCACTCCTCGATGGTGGACATCGGCGTGAGCTCGCCCCAGAGCGGCTCACCCTCGATCTCCAGCGACACCGACCCGCGCAGGTCGCGTGACGACGCACCGACCTCGATCACGAACTGGCCGCCCTCGACCACCCAGCGATGCAGGCCGGGGTGCCAGTAGGACAGGTCGCGCGCACCGAGGGTGAACGACACCGCGCGGGACTCGCCGGGCTCGAGCGCCACCTTGGTGAACGCCTTGAGCTCGCGCGTCGGGCGCAGGACGGAGGCCTGCGGGTCACGGACGTAGACCTGCACCACCTCCGCGCCGGCGGCGGACCCGGTGTTGGTGATCGTGGCGGTGACGGTGACGTCGGTGCCCTCGGCGGTGGCCGTCACGTCGGAGTAGCCGAAGGTCGTGTACGACAGGCCGTGACCGAACGGGTAGGCGACGTCCATGGCGCGGGTGTCGTACCAGCGGTAGCCCACCAGGACGCCCTCGCCGTAGCGGACGACACCGGCCTCTCCGGGGAAGCTCCCGAACGCGGGGGTGTCCTCGATGCGGTGCGGGATCGTCTCGGTGAGCCGGCCGGACGGGCTGCGGACGCCGAGCAGCAGGTCCGCGACGGCCGACCCGCCGGCCTGCCCGCCGAGCCACGTCTCCAGGATCGCCGGGGCGAGGTCGCGCCAGTCGGTCATGCTCACCGCCGAGCCGTTCGCCAGCACGACGACCACCCGGGGGTTGACCTCGGCCACCGCGCGGAGCAGCGCCACCTGGTTGTCGGGGAGCCCGAGCCGGGGCCGGTCGTAGCCCTCGGACTCGTCGGGCCCGGGCAGGCCGAGGAACGCCACGACGGTGCTCGCCGTGCGCGCGACCGACACGGCCTCCGCCTGCAGGGCAGCGTCGTCGCCGGCCGGCCCGCCCGCGATGGTGAAGCCCGCCGCGAACGCGACCTCGCCGACTGCCCGCAGGGCGTCCAGCGGGGCGTCGAGCCGCGTCGGGTTCACCTGCGACGAGCCGGCGCCCTGGTAGCGGGGGGTGCGGGCGAACTCGCCGATGACGGCGACGCCCTCGGTCGAGGCCAGCGGCAGCAGCCCGCCCTCGTTCTTCAGCAGCACCGACCCGGCGGCCGCGGCCTCGCGGGCCAGCTCGTGGTGGGCGTCGACGTCGAACGAGTCGTCGGCCTCGATGCCGGGCAGCGCCTTGGCGATCAGGTCCAGCACCCGTCGCGCGGCGACGTCGAGCACGGCCTCGTCGAGCGAGCCGTCCCGCACGGCGGCCACGACCTCCTCGTCGGGACGCGGGCCGGCGGCGGGCATCTGCAGGTCCAGGCCGGCGGCGAGCGCCGGGACGCGGTCGTGCACGGCGCCCCAGTCGGAGACGACGAGCCCCTCGAACGCCCACTCGTCGCGCAGGACCTCGGTCAGCAGCCAGTGGTTCTCCGAGGCGTACGTGCCGTTGACCTTGTTGTAGGCGCACATCACGGTCCAGGGCTGGGCGTTCTTCACCACGCGCTCGAAGGCCGGCAGGTAGATCTCGCGCAGCGTGCGCTCGTCGACCTCGGCGGACACGCGCATGCGGTCCGACTCCTGGTTGTTGGCGGCGAAGTGCTTGAGCGAGGTGCCGACGCCCTGGCTCTGGATGCCGCGGACGATCGCGGTGCCGAGCTCTCCCGCGACCACCGGGTCCTCCGAGACGTACTCGAAGTTGCGGCCGCACAGCGGGGTGCGCTTGATGTTCACCCCGGGACCGAGCAGCACGGCGACGTCGTTGGCGCGCGTCTCGCGGCCGAGCGCCTCGCCGACGCGGGTGACCAGCCCGACGTCCCACGACGAACCGAGCGCGGCTGCGGTGGGGAAGCAGGTGGCCGGGACGGAGTTGCCGAGCCCCAGGTGGTCGGCCTCCTCCGGCTGCTTGCGCAGTCCGTGCGGGCCGTCGGTGACCATGACCGCCGGGACGCCTGCCCGCTGCACGCCCTGCGTGTGCCAGAAGTCGGAGCCGGACGTCAGCGACGCCTTCTCCTCCAGGGTCAGCTGGGCCAGCACGTGCTCGACGTCGAAGACCTGCGTCATCGCGGGGTACCTCCTCGTTGGGGTTCGTTGCCCGCCACCATAGCCCAATTCTTACCACGTGGTAAGAGTCGGTCAGGGGAGCTCCGCGGAACCGTCGAGGAACGAGCCCGTGACCCCTCCGCCGTCGACCACCGCCAGGCAGAGCCCGACCCGGTCGCCGTCGGCCCAGGACTGCTCGGTCGGCGACCAGGTCACGGTCCGCACGCCGGCCGTGACCTCGCTCTCGTCCAGCACGCACGCGCGGGCCACCCGGGCGTCGGCCGCCTGCTGGCCGGGCCAGACGGCGTCCTCGGCGAACGCGAACAGCGTGACCACCTGCGCCTCGTGCGGGTCGGCGCAGGGGACCACCCGCACAGAGCCGACGGGCCCGTCCTCGGGGATCGACGCGACGCAGCTGCCGGTGACCAGCTGCTGCGCGCGGGCGTCGCGGGGTTCGGCCACGTCCGTCGGCAGCGGCCTGGTGGCCAGCGTCGTGAGGACGACGGCCGCCACGACGGCGAGCAGCGCCACGGTCCCCACGACGCCCAGCACCACCCCCGCGATCGCGATCCCGCGCCCGCGGGTGTGCCGGGACGCGGTCCGGCGCAGTGCGACGACCCCGAGCACGAGAGCGACCGGACCCAGGGCGAGCAGGCCCGTGACCAGCGACCACACGGCAGTCGGCTCCAGCCGCGCGCGCGGCTCCACCCACCCGGGGGCGTAGTGCGGCTCCGGGTAGCGGTACGACTCGTCGCTCAGGACTGCGTCCCGAGTGCGGCGAGCTGCAGCGTCCGGGCGGTCACCGAACCCGTCACGCCCGCGTCGTCGGCGTAGTACACGCAGTAGCCGGACGTCGCGCCGGCTGCGAAGTCGTCCGGGTGCGGGTAGTAGAGCTCGATGTTGCCGGCGGAGAAGTAGTCCGGCAGGAGGCTCTCCGTGAGCTGGTCGCAGGCGTCCCAGGCCTCGTTGTACGCGCTGTCGAACTCGTCCTCGATGTCCATGGTGACCGGTCCGGACATCTCGATCAGCCCGACCACCTCGGCCTCGTGCGGGACCGCGCAGTCCACGGGCTCGGTGTCCGCCATGTCGTACTCCCACGCGTAGGTGGACAGGCACGTGCCGACGGCCAGGTCGGTCCGCAGCGTGAAGGGGGGGAGCGCCGAGTCCGACCCCGAGTCGGAGGTGGGGCCGGAGCCTTCCTCGACGCCCTGCTCGATCTCTTCCCAGAACGACGAGGAGCCGCCCGAGCCGGCGAGGAACGCGAAGATGAACACGACGTACGCGATGATCGCCAGCAGCCACAGGATGCCCACGGCGCCGACCGCGATGCCCGCGATCGCCCAGCCGCGGCCGGCCTTGCCGGAGACCTTGATGCGGCGCAGGGCGGCGACGCCCAGGCCGAGGCCGACCGGCCCCGACAGGCCGCCGAGGAAGAACAGCCCGACCGCGCTGGTGACGAACGAGGCGATCGCCATGCCCTCGGTGGGCGGGGCGGCATAGGGCTGCCCGTACCCGTACGGCTGGGCACCGTACGGCGGCGCACCCTGCTCGTACGCGGGAGGGGCCCCGTACTGCGGCGCTCCGTACTGAGGTGCTCCGTACTGCGGCGGCGCCCCGTACTGCGGTGCGGCGTACTGCGGTGCGGCGTACTGAGGTGCCCCGTACTGAGGGGCCCCGTACTGCGGCGTGCCGTACACCGGAGCGGTGTCACCGGCGCCCGGCGTCGGCGTCGCGTACGGGGACGCCGCGTCGCCCTGGGGCGGGATCGGCTGCGTCTCGCCGACCGGGGTCCGCACCGCCTCGTAGCCGCTCGGCGCCACCGGCTCGTAGCTGCCGGCCGGAACCGGGGCGGTCGCCGTCGGCTCGGGGACGGCGTAGGGGTCGGGAACCGGAGCCGGCCCCCCAGGCTCGTTGCTCATGCGCGCAACCTAGCCCACCGAGCCCCCGGGCAGACCGGTCTTCCCACCGACATCACCCGCGCGCGCCCGCTCACCTCAGTCCGCGATCTCGAGCACGACGGGGACGTGGTCCGACGGGGCCTTGCCCTTGCGCTCGTTGCGCTCGACGGTCGCGCCGCTGACCCGCGCGGCGAGCGCCGGCGTCGCGTAGGTCAGGTCGATCCGCATGCCCTCGTTCCGGGGGAACCGGAGCTGCTGGTAGTCCCAGTAGGTGTAGGTGTGCTCGGCGGGCAGGTGGACGCGGGAGACCTCGGTGTAGCCGGCGTCGGCGATGGCCGTGAACGACTCCCGCTCCGCCGGGCTGACGTGCGTGCGGCCGGCGAAGAAGCCGATGTCCCACACGTCGGTGTCCAGCGGGGCGATGTTCCAGTCGCCGACGAGGGCGACCTGCGCGTGGGCGTCCGCCGCGAGCCAGCCGTGGGCCGCGTCCCGCAGCCGGGCCAGCCAGTCCAGCTTGTACGCGTAGTGCGGGTCCCCGAGCTCGCGGCCGTTGGGCACGTACAGGCTCCACACGCGCACGCCGCCGCACGTGGCGCCGAGCGCGCGGGCCTCGGCCACCGCCGGGTCCCCCCACGTGGGCATCCCCGGGAAGCCGACCTCGACGTCCTCGATGCCGACCTTCGACACGAGGGCGACGCCGTTCCACTGGCTGTGCCCGGCGGTCACCACCTCGTACCCGAGCGCCTCGAACCCCTCCCGCGGGAACTGCTCGTCCTTGCACTTGGTCTCCTGCAGGGCCAGCACGTCGACCCCCGTGCGCTCGAGGAAGGCGAGCGCGCGGTCGGTGCGGGCGCGGATCGAGTTGATGTTCCAGGTGGCCAGACGCATGGGGCAGGACGTTACCCGGGCGCGCCGACAGCCCGGCATCCGGATGATTCGGACATCGGGGTGTTGAGCGGGAGGAAGCGGCTCCCGTACGGTGCGCTCACCACCAGCCACAGGAGGTCGGGACGTTGGAGGACGCGCTGAGGGGCCGTCGTGCCCTCGTCACCGGCGGCGCATCGGGGATCGGACGTGCGACGGCGCTGGCGCTGGCCAGGGCGGGGGCCGACGTGGCGATCACCCACCTGTCCCACGACGCCACCGCCGTCGTCGCGGAGATCAAGGACGAGGGGCGCACCGCGGCGTCGTTCCAGGTGGACCTGCGGCGCAGCTGGGACGTCGACAAGGCGGTCAGCGACGCAGCGGCGGCGCTCGGCGGCGGCATCGACATCCTGGTCAGCACCGTCGGCGGACCGGTCGAGCGGCGTCCCGTGCCCGCCATGGACGACGCCCACTGGCACGGCGTGCTCGACCTCAACCTCGCGTCCGCGTTCTACGCCAGCCGCGCCGCGCTCGCGGTCATGCCCGACGGTGGCCGGATCATCACGATCGGCGCCCAGGCGGCACGCAGCGGCGGCGGCACCGGGATGGTCGCCTACGCCACGGCCAAGGCGGCGCTCGAGGGGTTCACGCGGGCGCTCGCGCGCGAGCTCGGACCGCGCCGGATCACGGTGAACGTGGTGGCGCCGGGGTTCGTCGCCGGCACCCCGCTGCACGCGGCGCACACCCCCGAGCCGGCGCAGCGGGCTGCGGTGGCCGCCTCGCCGCTGAGCAGGGCCGGCACCCCCGACGACGTCGCCGAGGCCGTCGTGTACCTCGCGGGCGACGGCGCCGCGTTCGTCACCGGCACGGTCCTGGACGTCAACGGCGGCGCCTACTTCACCTGACGAGCACCCGTACCGCGGGGACGTCGTGCGGGGTAGGCCAGGTCAGCGCTCCGAGGGCCAGCCGCTGACCGCCGACCAGGCCCACGACGCCACGTCGGTCGCCGGGGGCAGCGGGTCGCGCTCCAGCCACGCGACCAGCACGCCGATGACCGACCCCGCCAGCGCGGCCGCCGCGACCGGGAGCGGCATCCCGGCGAGCGCGGGCGGGATGCCGTGCAGCTCCAGCCCCTCGCGTGCCAGCGCCGCGATGCGCCGGCGCAGGCGGGCAACCGCCACGGGGGAGCCGTGCTCGCCGAGCGCGGTGCGGTACAGGCCGACGTTCTCCGCCACGTGAGTGGCGTACCGGACCAGCACGTCCGGGGTCTGGTCGGCACCCGTGCCGGGATGGATCTCGGTCAGGTCCGCCCCCACCAGCGCGGCCTGGGCGTCGAGCGCGTCGGCCAGCAGCGTGTCCGTGTCGGGGTAGTGCTGGTAGAACGTGCTGCGGTTGACGGTGGCGCGCTCGGCGACGTCGGCCACCGAGATCTCGTCCAGGCTCCGCTCGCGTGCGAGCGAGATCAGGGCATCCTGGAGCAGCCGCCGCGTACGCAGCACTCGCGGATCCACCCGAGCGTCATCGTCCTGGTGCGTCACGCGTCACATGATGCCATCGTCACTAACCGACAGGTGTCGGGTATCCTCGAGCGTCGACCAAGGAGTGAACATGGCACGCGTGCTGGACCGTCTGGGCCGGGGAAGCTACAAGCACCGCTGGATCGTGCTCGTCGTGTGGCTGCTGGTGCTCGCCGCCGCCGCGTTCGGCGCGGTGTCCTCGGGGCTCAACCTCTCGAACTCGTTCTCCATCCCGGGCACGGAGTCCGACCGGGCCCAGGCGCTCGTCGCCGAGCGGCTCGGGGACCAGGCCGCGGGAGTGGGGTCCAGCAGCTCCTCGCAGGCGGCCGACGCCGACGAGCCGTCCAGCGCCCGGGTGGTCGTCGGTGTGCCGGAGGGCGAGTCGTTCCTGGCGGGCACCGGCATCCAGGACGTCCTGACGGCGATCGGGCCGGTCGCGCAGGCGGCCGACGTGGCCGGGGTGTCCGACCCGGTGAGCAACCAGGCGGTCGCGCCCGACGGCAGCGTCATGTACGTCGACGTGCAGTTCACGGTCGGCATGGAGGACGTCCCGACGGCGACGACCGACGTGCTCGAGGACGCCGCCGACGCGCTCGAGGCCGACGGGTACGAGGTCGCCCTGTCGGGTGGCCCGTTCACCGCGCCGCTGGAGCTGGCGGGCCCGACGGAGGCCATCGGCCTGGTCGTCGCGCTCATCGTGCTCGTCGTGACCTTCGGGTCGCTGCTGGCCGCAGGCATGCCGATCCTCACGGCGCTGCTCGGCGTCGGCATCGGCGTGGCCGGTGTGCTCTCCCTGTCCGGCGTCACGGTGATCTCGTCGGCCACCCTGACCCTCGCCCTGATGCTCGGGCTGGCGGTCGGCATCGACTACGCCCTGTTCCTGCTCTCCCGGCACCGCCAGCAGCTGGCCGAGGGCATGGACCCGCTCGAGTCGGCCGGCCGAGCGGTCGGCACCGCCGGCAGCGCCGTCGGGTTCGCGGGCACCACCGTGGTCATCGCGCTCGCCGCGCTGACCGTCACCGGCATCCCGTTCCTGTCTGCCATGGGTCTGGCCGCCGCCGCCACGGTCGTCATCGCGGTGGCCGTGGCGCTCACCCTGCTGCCCGCGATCATGGGCTTCGCCGGCGAGCGGCTGCGTCCGCGCGGCCGGGCGCTGAAGCAGGCCGAGCACTCCCGCGCGGCCCGCAACCGGTGGGGAGCGTTCGTCACCACGCACCCGATCGTGACGCTCCTCGTGGCCGCCGCCGTGCTGCTCACCATCGCCGTGCCCGCGCTGAGCCTGCGCCTCGGCCTGCCCGACGCCGGCCGCGAGCCGGAGGGGTCGGGCGACCGCCAGGCGTTCGAGATGCTCGCCGAGGGCTTCGGCCCCGGCTTCAACGGCCCGCTCGTCGTCGTCGTCGACGCCGCGCAGGACCCGTCCTCGCTGGCCGACGCCGTCGTCGAGGTGACCACCACGGTCGCCGCGCTGCCCGACGTCGCCTACGCGGCCCCGGTGGCCGCCCCCGGCGCGACGGAGGGGGCCGACGCCGCGCTCGTCATCGTCATCCCCACCAGCGCCCCCGACTCGCAGGAGACGGCGGACCTCGTGCACGCCCTGCGCGACGCCCGCCCGGACCTGGAGGCCGCCACCGGCACGGAGCTGTGGGTGACCGGCGCCGCCGCCGCCAACATCGACATCACCGAGAAGCTGGCCGACGCGTTCCCGCTGTTCCTGCTCATCGTCGTGGGGCTCGCCATCGTCCTGCTGCTGGTCGCGTTCCGCTCGGTGCTGGTCCCGGTCACCGCCGTGCTCGGGTTCCTGCTGACCATCGCCGCGTCGTTCGGCGCCACGACCGCGGTGTTCCAGTGGGGCTGGCTCTCCGGCATCTTCAACGTCGACTCGGCGGGCCCGCTGCTGAGCTTCCTGCCGATCCTGCTGGTGGGCGTGCTGTTCGGCCTGGCCATGGACTACCAGGTGTTCCTGGTGTCCCGGATGCGCGAGGAGCACGTGCACGGCGCCGACCCGATCACGTCCGTCCGGCTCGGGTTCGCGCACGGCGCCCGCGTGGTGCTCGCGGCCGCGCTCATCATGATCTCGGTGTTCTCCAGCTTCGTGTTCAGCGGGTCCGCGCAGATCTCCCCGATCGCGTTCGCGCTGGCCATCGGCATCCTGTTCGACGCGCTCGTGGTCCGGATGACGATGATCCCGGCGGCCATGGCGCTGCTCGGGAAGTCGGCCTGGTGGATCCCGCGCTGGCTCGACCGGATCATCCCGAACGTCGACATCGAGGGTGCCGCGCTGGAGCGACCCGAGCACGGTGGCTCGCACGCCGCCGACGCCCCGGTCGACGAGGTGCCCGCCGACGCCCACCAGGGCGCGCACGCGGCGCACGGCGCCCACACGGCGGCAGGCGACCAGCCCGGTTAGTCTGCTCGACGTGCCCGATCCCGAGGTCCTGCGCGACCAGGCCCGCCAGCTCCGCGCCGCCGCCCTGAGCATCCGCGCCAAGGGCTACGCCTTCGACGACGACCTCCGCACCCTCCAGGAGCGGTACCCGCTGCCCTCGGAGACGCTGTGGAAGTCCCCGCACGCCACCCGGTACGCCGAGGAGCTGGTCACGGCGACCGGGGACCTGGCGCAGGTGGGCCGCGACGTCGACCGGTTCGCCGACGACTGCGAGGCCGAGGCGGTCCTGCGCGACCAGCAGGCGGCCGACCTCGAGGCTGCGGCCGTGCCCCCGGCCTGACTCAGGCCGACCGGACCGCCGTCGCGGTCTGCTCGACCAGGTGCGCCCACAGCTGGGCGGCGGGGACGGCGACGAACCCGACGTGACCGGGCTCGTCGGAGCTGGTGAGCAGGAACTGCCCGGCCGCACCGGCCCGCACGACGACCAGGCCGTACTCGTTCCCGCTCGCCTGCAGGGTCCACAGGTACCAGGGCTGGCCCCATACGTGCCGCAGGTGGGCGTCCGCCCCGGGCGGGGGCGGGGTCTCCGGCTCGTCGACGCGCGTGAGCACCGTCTCCTCGAGGATCGCCTCCGGCGTCGTCGCCAGGCTCCAGGCCGGCGAGAGCCCCACCCAGGACGCCACGAGCGCCGGCACGGCGGACGAGTCGACGAGGTCCAGTCCCACCGAGCCGGCGACCTCGAGGATGGTGTCGCCGTGCGGCACGTCGGCGAGGGCGGCGGGCGAGGAGGTGGCGATCGCGAGCGCGCGGCCGTCGGCCAGGTAGACGTCCAGGGTCAGGGGGGCGCGGCCGCGGCCGGACTCGACCCGCAGGCGTGCCTGGGAGCCGCTGAGCATCCTGGCGACCGTGCGGCCGTCGTCGGTCGGGCCGGAGTCGTCCATCAGCCCGGCCTCGACCAGCGTGGGCGTGGCGCGGACCTTGCGCAGCCGCGCGGACGCAGCGCGGACGAGCACCTCGAGATCCTCGCGCGGGAGCGTCGGGCCGGTGCTGCGGAACGGCTGGGAGCCGGCGATGCGCGACAGGTCCTCGAGCTCCTCGCCGATCGAGACGAGATAGGGGTCGAGGCGGGGCAGCGTGGCGCTCATCGGGTCTCCTGGGCGGCGAGGGCCTGGGTGGCCAGCCGTTCGATGATCGGGCCGCCCGCCAGCAGGTGGGCGACGTCGCACGTGCCGGTCAGGGTGATCACGCGTCCGTCGCGCAGGGCGATCCACTGCCGGACGCAGAGCGGGATGCCGCCCTGCTCGAGGGTGATCTCGAGGCGGCGTCCGGCGGTGCCGTCGGGCAGCGGCCACAGGTCGTAGGCGAGCACGTGGACGTCGTCGGAGACCAGGCGCGCTGCGGCGACCGCCTCCGAGCCGAGCAGGCGGATGTCCGCGTCGGGGGCGGCGTCGACGACGATGGCGGTGAGTGACGGACGGAACTGGGTCCCGTCGGCGGTGGCAGTCCCGACGGGTCCGGCGATCCCCACGGTCAGTCCGGGCGCCTCGACGCGCTCCCACCCGTCGGGCACCTGCAGGCTCACGCCCTCGGCGCTCACGGTCGTCGGCTCGCTCATCGCCACACCCCTCCCTGGACGTCCTCGCCGGCCCGGCGCCGGTCCAGCAGATCGCACATCCACCGCGGGCGCAGTCGCCGGGGGAGCCAGACGAGTCCGACGAGCCCCACGACCCACGCCAGCGCGCCCACCGCGGCCAGCACGATCCCGGCGACGGTCGCCACGACCGGGCCGAGGCCGAGCAACCACACGCCCGCGAGCACGAGCAGCGCGCCGCCGCCCAGCCAGGCGCACGCCAGGATCACGTACGGGCTGAGGATGTAGGCGGTCGCGACGAACCGGAAGTACCCGGCGTAGTTGGCCAGGCCCAGCACGAGGAACAGCACCGCGCAGACGGCACCGACGACGAGGCCGGGACCCGACAGCGTGGCGCCGGTGTCCGGGAGAGCCGCGGAGGTCAGCCGAACAGTGAGTCCCACGCGTCCCCGATCTTGTCGCCGACGAACTCGGCGCCCTCCTTCAGCCCGGTCCCGACCGCCTTGCCGGCCTTGCTGCCGACGAACGCCCCGATCGCCCCGCCGACCAGCGCGCCGCCGAGCGTGCCGACCACGGGGATCGGGATGAACGAGCCGACCGTCGCACCGATCTGCGCGCCCACGATCCCGCCCGCGACCGCGCCGCCGCCCTCGGTCACGGCGTTGTACCCGGCGCTCGCCCACCGCTGTCCGGTGCTGTACTCGGGGTGGTACGTCGAGTCCTGCTCCCACTGGGTCATGAAGGAGTCGTAGACGGTCAGGCCGGCGCCGAGGACGCCCAGGGTCCTGCCGCCCACCCGCGCCCACGTGGGCGGCCGGCCGAACCCGGGGTTGGTGACGAGGGTCGGCCTGCCGGGCTGGTGCCAGTCGTCCGCGAGCGCGGCGAGCCGCTGCACCGCGGGGTCGGCCGTGCTGCCCTGCGGGATGACCAGGCCGTTGGGCAGGGTGACGAACGGCTTGCCGCGCCACTGCACGTCGGGTCGCGGCAGGTTCAGCGACGGCAGGGGCGCACCCTCGCGCGGGACGTACAGCGAGAACCGGCGGTACCGGTCCATCAGGGCGCCGGCGGTGCCGAGGATGAACGCCCCGAACTCGTCGGAGCGCACGGTCTTGTCGAGGTTCTCCCCGGCGGTCAGCTCGCCGTCCCAGCCGAGCTTGCTGAAGTCCGGCAGCCAGAACCCCATGGTCGCCAGCTGCTGGATCGGGCGCTCGTCGTCGACGTAGGTGATGACCAGCTCGCGCGCCCAGCCGGCCAGCTCGGCCAGGTCGCCGGCGGTGGCGTCGACGCGGCCGGTGAACACGGGCCGCCGTCCGACGAGGTGGTCCACGGCGTCGATCTCGGCCTGCAGGGTCACGGCCTCCGTCGACAGGTTCTGCGCCACCAGCAGCGTGGCGGCACTCATGGCCAGCACGCCGTCAGGGTTGATCGAGACGACCACGCGACGCTCCCTCCCCGGTGTCGACGGACGACTTGGAGGCTAACCGACGAAGGGCCGGGACGCCTGGTCGCGTCCCGGCCCTCCGCTGCTCGGCGGGTCAGCTGACGTCGTCGTCCACCCAGTCGAACGTCTTGGTGACCGCCTTCTTCCACAACCGGTACTGCCGGTCGCGCTCGTCGGCGTCCATCGTCGGCTCCCAGCGCTTGTCCTCGGCCCAGTTGTCGATGACGTCCTGCTCGCCGTTCCAGAACCCGACCGCGATGCCGGCCGCGTAGGCCGCACCGAGAGCCGTGGTCTCGGCGACCTTCGGCCGGATGACCGTCACGCCGAGGATGTCCGCCTGGAACTGCATGAGCGTCTCGTTGGCGATCATGCCGCCGTCGACCTTGAGCTCGGCGAGGTCCACGCCTGAGTCGGCGTTCATGGCGTCCAGCACCTCACGGGTCTGGAACGCGGTGGCCTCGAGCGCGGCCCGGGCGATGTGCCCCTTGTTGACGAACCGGGTCAGGCCGACCAGGGCGCCGCGGGCGTCGGAACGCCAGTACGGCGCGAACAGGCCGGAGAACGCCGGCACGAAGTAGGCGCCGCCGTTGTCGTCGACCGTCTTGGCCAGGTCCTCGATCTCCGGGGCCGCCTTGATGATCCCCAGGTTGTCGCGCAGCCACTGGACCAGCGAGCCGGTCACCGCGATCGACCCCTCGAGCGCGTACACCGTCGGCTGGTCGCCGATCTTGTAGCAGACGGTGGTCAGCAGGCCGTTCTTGCTGGGGATCGGCTCCGTGCCCGTGTTGATGAGCATGAAGTTGCCGGTGCCGTAGGTGTTCTTCGCCATGCCCACCTCGAAGCAGGCCTGCCCGAAGGTGGCCGCCTGCTGGTCGCCGAGGATGCCCGCGATCGGGACGCCCGGGACCATGCCGCCCTCGCGGCCCTTCCCGTACACCTCGGACGACGACCGGATCTCGGGCAGCATCGACAGCGGGATGCCCATGTCGGCGGCGATCTCCTCGTTCCACGTGAGCGTGTCGAGGTTCATCAGCATGGTGCGCGACGCGTTGGTCGGGTCGGTGACGTGCACGCCGCCGTCCACCCCGCCGGTCATGTTCCACAGCACCCAGGAGTCGGTGTTGCCGAACGCCAGGTCGCCGGCCTCCGCCTTGGCCCGGGCACCCTCGACGTTGTCGAGGATCCACTTGATCTTCGGGCCGGAGAAGTAGGTGGCCAGCGGCAGGCCGACCTTCGCCTTGTACCGGTCGGCGCCGCCCCCCAGCGCGCCCAGCTCGTCGGCGATCTTCTGCGTGCGCGTGTCCTGCCAGACGATCGCGTTGTAGACCGGCTTGCCGGTGGTCCGGTCCCAGACCACGGCGGTCTCGCGCTGGTTGGTGATGCCGACCGCGGCCAGGTCGCGGTACGTCAGGTTGGCGCGGGTGAGCGCCAGGCCGACGACCTCACGGGTGTTGCGCCAGATCTCCTCGGCGTCGTGCTCCACCCACCCGGCGCGCGGGAAGATCTGCTCGTGCTCGATCTGGCCGGACTCGACGATCTGGCCGGAGTGGTCGAACACGATGGCGCGGGTGCTGGTGGTGCCCTGGTCGATGGCCAGGACGTACTGGGTGTCGGGCATGGTGAGAGCTCCTCCGGTGGTTCAGGGGCGGCCCGGACGGCGTGCACCGACGCTGGTGGACGCCGTCCGGACGGGGACAGCTGTGGTGGGCGTCAGACGATGTACGCGGCGGCCACCAGGCCACCGATCGCGCCGCCGACGAGGGGGCCGAGGACCGGCACCCAGGCGTAGGCCCAGTCGCTCGAGCCCTTGCCCTTGATGGGCAGGAGCATGTGGGCGATGCGCGGACCGAGGTCACGTGCGGGGTTGATGGCGTACCCGGTGGGGCCACCGAGGCTGGCGCCGATGCCGACCACCAGCAGCGCGACGGCGAGCGGACCGATCTCGGCCGGCGTCTTGCCGAACGCGAGGATGACGAACACCAGGACGAACGTGGCGATGACCTCGGTGACGAAGTTCCACGCGTACGAGCGGATCGCCGGGCCGGTCGAGAAGACCGCGAGCTTGGTGGCCGGGTCGGCGTCCTCGTCGAAGTGCTTCTTGTAGGCGAGGAACGCAACGGCGGCGCCCAGTGCGGCACCGGCCATCTGTGCGACGACGTACAGGAAGCCGTTCACCGCCGAGACCTCGATGCCGGGCGCGAACTCGTCGGCCCCGCTGGTCCAGAGCCCCATCGTCACGGCGGGGTTGAGGTGCGCCCCTGACTTGTACGCGACGTACACACCCGCGAAGACGGCAAGACCCCATCCGAAGTTGATGAGGAGCCAGCCGCCGTCGAAGCCCTTGTTCCTCGGCAGGATGACGTTCGCGACGACACCGGCGCCGAGGAGGATCAGCATGCCGGTCCCCATCACCTCCGAGATGAAGGCGTCTCCCATTGTGAAGTCCACTGTCGACCCTTTCTGACGGACGTCGTTGTCACGTGCACCCCGCGGATGGCCGCGGGGAGTCTCAGGTCCCGACGGGTCCGGAGGACCCCTTCCCGGCGGGCGATCCCGGCTTGGTGCCGGCGTCGGCGGGCTGGTCCGAGAGCATCGGCGCCACGTCGGGGACGCGCAGGCGGACCTTCTCGGCCTCGGCGTCGTCCACCTCCTGCGCGGCGGCGTCCTCGGCCTCGGCCCGGGCGCGGTACGCCTCGATCTCCCGGCTGCGCGTGTGCGCGTCCCAGCCGAGGACCGGTGCGACCAGGTCCGCGATCTCCTCCAGGGCGCCGACGCCCTTGTCCGCCTGCTCGTAGTTGAGCCGCGTGCGGTGCATGAGGACGTCGTCGAGGTGCAGCGCGCCCTCGTGGCTCGCGGCGTAGACGACCTCCGCGCGGATGTACGCCTCGGCGTGCTCCAGCGGCTCGGCCAGCGACGGGTCGGCGTCCACCAGGTCGATGAGCTCGCCCAGCAGAGAGCCGTACCGGTGCAGCAGGTGGTCCATGCGCGGCCGGCTCCAGCCGTACCGCTGGCTGATCGCCCGCGCCTGCCGCTGGAACACCTGCAGCCCCTCGGCGCCCACCAGCGGCAGGTCGTGCGTGATGGACGGCAGCGTGGTCGCGCGGCTGCCGATCGCGAAGTCCACCGCGTCCTTGGCCATCACGCGGTAGGTGGTGAGCTTGCCGCCGGCGATGACCGTGAAGCCCGGGGCGGGGGAGGCGACCGTGTGCTCGCGCGAGACCTTGGCGGAGCTGGTGCCCTCCTTGACCTGCGGCTGCAGCAACGGGCGCAGACCTGCCCACGTGCCGATGATGTCCTCGCGCGTGAGCGGCCGGGACAGGACGGCGTTGGCGTGCTCGATGACGTAGTCGATGTCGGCGCTCGTCGCCACGGGGTGCACCAGCTCCTGCTCCCAGGGGGTGTCCGTGGTGCCGATCACCCAGTACCGCGACCACGGGATGATGAACAGGACCGACTTCTCGGTCTGCAGGATCAGCCCGACGTCCCCGGAGATCCGGCTGCGCGGCACGACGATGTGGATGCCCTTGCTGGCCAGCACGCGCAGGCCGCCCTCGGCCCCGGCCAGCTCCTCGGTCTGCTCCGTCCACACGCCCGTGGCGTTGATGACCGACCGTGCCCGGACGTCGATGTGCTCGCCGGTCTCCAGGTCCACCACCTCGGCGCCGGTCACCGCGCCGCCGGTCGTCGTCTGCAGGTCCATCACCTGCGTGCGCGACGCGGCGTGCGCGCCGTAGCTGACGGCGGTGCGGACCAGCGTCTCCACCAGGCGGGCGTCGTCGACGCTCGCGTCCCAGTACCGGACCGCGCCGATCGCGGCGTCGTGGCGCAGGTCGGGGAACAGCCGCTCCATGCCCTTGCGGGTCAGGTGGCGGTGGATGGGCAGCGCGCGCCGGGAGCCGGTGACGGAGGCCAGCGTGTCGTAGAGCGCGACGCCGGCGCCGACGTAGGCCCGCTCCCAGACGCGGTTCTCCAGCGGGTACAGGAAGCTGACGGGCTTGACCAGGTGCGGCGCCAGGCGGTTGATCAGCAGGTCCCGCTCGGTCAGGGCCTCGCGGACCAGGTGGAAGTCGAGCATCTGCAGGTAGCGCAGGCCGCCGTGCACCAGCTTGCTGGACCGGCTGGACGTGCCGCTGGCCCAGTCCTGGGCCTCGACGATCGCGGTGGACAGGCCCCGGCTGACCGCGTCGAGGGCGATCCCGGCGCCCGTGACGCCGCCTCCGATGACCAGGACGTCGAGCTCGCTCCCGCGTTCGGCACTGCCGCGCATCGCGTCGAGTGCGTCCTGTCGTGCCTGGGCCGTGAGCGGCGCCGTCCTCATCCGTGTACCCCCGGTGGTTCCGTTGTGTCGCATCTGCCCCGCTCGCCCGGTACGGGCTTGCTGGCTATCGTCGTCATGAGGCGAACGAACGCGCAACCGCGGTGCACATATGTGCACGATCGGCCGCGAGCGGGAGGGGGATGCCATGTACGTCGAGCGCGAGCAGGACGTGCTGCGGGCCGCGTCCATGTACTACCTGCAGGACATCAAGATGGAGGTCATCGCACGCCACCTCGGCACCTCGCGGTCCACCGTCTCCCGGCTCATCAAGCGCGCCCGGCAGTCTGGCCTCGTGGAGATCACCCTGCGCCCGGCGAGCACCCGTGCACCGGGCCTCGGCCGGACGATCGCGGCGACCTTCGGCATCGACACCTACGTGGTCCCCGTGCCCGACTCCGCCAGCCACATCGAGCGGCTCGACCAGGTGTCGATCACGGCCGCCAGGCTGCTGTCCTCGTGGTTCGACTCCGACATGGTGCTCGGCGTCGCGTGGGGGACCACTCTCGCGTCGGTGTCCCGGTACCTCGCCCCCAAGCCGACGCGCGGCTCCGCGGTGGTCCAGCTGAACGGTGCCGCGAACATGCGCACCAGCGGGATCGAGTACGCCAGCGACCTGATCTCGACGTTCGGGACCGCGTTCGCCGCAGCCGTGCACCACTTCTCGGTGCCCGCGTTCTTCGACTACCCCGACACCAAGGCGGCCATGTGGCGTGAGCGCTCGGTACGCCGGGTGCTCGACATGCAGCGGCGCGCGGACATCGCCGTCTTCTCGGTCGGTGCGGTCGCGGGCGCGGTGCCGTCGCACGTGTACTCGGCGGGCTACCTGGACGACGCCGACGTGAAGAACCTGCACGACGAGGGCGTGGTCGGCGACGTGTGCACCGTCTTCCTGCGCGCCGACGGGTCCTGGCAGGACGTGCACCTGAACGAGCGCGCCACCGGCCCCACCCCCGTGGAGCTGCAGCGGATCCCGCGGCGCGTCTGCGTGGTGGCCGGCGACAACAAGGTGGCGCCGCTGCTGGCCGCTCTGCGCGCCGGCGTGGTGACGGACCTCGTGGTCGACGAGATCACGGCCACCGGCCTGCTCGACGCGGCGGAGCCGCCCCACCCGCGGCGAGTACGCGCGCGGGTGTGAGGTGGCCATGGTGATGCTACCCGCAGTAGCATCACGGGTATGAAGCTGAGTGTGAGCCTGTCCGAGGGCGATGTCGATCTCTTGGACGACTATGTCAGGAGCCATGCCGGTGCGACGCGCTCCTCGGCGCTGCGCGACGCGCTGCAGCTCCTGCGCGAGCGGGCGCTCAGCGACCACTACGCGTTGGCGTTCGCCGAGTGGGAGGAGTCGGGTGAGGCCGACGTGTGGGATGTCGCCACGGGAGACGGACTGTCGGTCACGCGATGAGCCGCGGAGAGATCTGGCTCGTCGACCTCGAGCCGACGCGCGGAGCCGAGGCCAACAAGGTCCGGCCGGTCGTGATCGTCGGACATGCGGTCTCCGCGGCCCGTGCCTTCTCGGCCGGTCATGGCGTGGTGACCGTCGTGCCGCTCACTAGCAACACCGCCCGAGTCCTGGCCTTCCAGGTCCTGGTCACCGCTCGGGAGAGCGGGCTCGACCGTGACTCGAAAGCGCAGGCCGAGCAGGTCCGCAGCATCGACGTGCGTCGGTTCGTCCGGCAGGTCGGCACGGTGGCGGAGTCGACGATGCACGCGCTGAACGACGCGCTCCGGCTGCACCTCGACCTGTAGGGCGCGGCGGTCCGCAAGATCCGGGTCAGCCGACGGACAGCTGGTTGATGCGTTCGCGCGACGGGTGCGCGGTGCCCGCACGGACGGCGGCGACCTCGGCGTCGACGACGTCGGGCGGCACGCGGGCCATGCGCAGGAAGACCTCGTACCACGCGAGCGACGCCGGGCCGGTGGGATCGTCCTCGATGTCGCCGAGGATCTCGTCGTCCGCATCTCGCGGCCACGTGCCCCAGTGCCCCAGAGCGGCCAGCGCGGCCGGCGACTCGGGGGCGTCGAGCGGCGAGGACAGGACCGCGACCGCGGTCATGAGGTCGTCGTGCAGGTCGTGCACCTCGGCGAGAGCCGGCGCGAGGGCCTGCGCGCACTCCAGCACCCCGACGTGCCACGACCGGTCCGCGTCCGAGGTCTCCAGGATGTCGACGACGAGCCGGGCGAGCTCCTCGGGGGCGGACATGGCGCTGACGAGCGCCATCGTCGTCGACATCCCGAACGCCTCCCCGGCTCGGTGTGCCCGTGCCACGGCGTGCACGGCGGTGAGCCCGCCCGCGTCCCCGGCCGGGGGGAGACCAGCGGACTGGTCGCGGACCTTGCCGTAGGCGAGCACCCGCAGCCCGTTGCGCAGCGGCCTGTAGGCGTCGGGCTTGGTCGTGTACATCGGGGCCTGGTACGCGATCGCGGTGGCGGCGCACAGCAGGTCGGTGCGGTCGAGGTCGGGCAGGTGCCAGGCCGCCGACACCAGCTGGGCGTAGATCCGGAGCACCGCGTTGTCGACGGCGACCGGGACGGTCAGGTCCCAGGGCCGGAACCCGATCGCGTGCGACCACTGCCCGTCACTGTCCCGCCACCGCTCGGCGACGACGGCCTTCTCGATCGCGATCGCCGTGCTCACGAAGAGGGCGTCGTCGGGCGCGAAGTGGCGAGGTTCCAGGCCGGCCAGGATGACGGAGAAGTCGATCGTCACGAGGCGTGCCGTGGCGAGGTCGACAGGGTCGGCAGGGGGCTCCCACGACCTGGCGCGGCGCGATCGCGGGTCGACCTCGAGCTCGGTCAGGCCGAGACGGCCACGCTCGACGTCGAGGACGTCCTTGTCGGTGACGCTGCGGTGCACGGGGCGGGTCAGGTACTGCCCGGACGGTGACCAGAGGATCCCGACAGGTGTCGACTCGGCATCGACCACGGTGGTCGACGTCGGGGCACGGCCGCCGGGGGTGATCGCCGGGACCTTGCGCCCGACCGTGTTGGCCGTCGGATCGCCCTGCAGGTGCCCGTGCACGGGATCGTCCGGGCGCGGCAGTCCTGCGAGCAGATAGCTCTGCGGTTCGGGCAGGCGGTCCGTGATCCTGGTGAACCTCACCACGCGACCGTAGTGCGGGCCTGCAGCACCGCCCCGCTCCGGTCACCTGATCGGCTCACGCCGCCGTCGTCACCCGGGTCGGTTCGACGATGACCAGCACCTGGCCCGGGCCCACCTGGTCGCCGGGCGTCACGACGACGTCGACGACCGTGCCGCTGACGGTCGCGGTGACGGGCGACTCCATCTTCATGGCCTCCAGCGCCAGCAGCTGCTGACCGCGCTCGACCACGTCACCGGGGCGGACGTCGACCCGGAAGACGGTCGCGACGAACGGCGCCGCGACGCCCTCGCAGCCGTCGGGCACCTCGGTGTCGACCGCGGGAGCGGGGGCGTCGGGCTCGGAGACGCGGTCGAACTCGCCCGCTGCCGCCCACGCGTCGCGCTCCGCACCGAAGGCCGTCGACTGCTGGGCGCGGAAGGCGGCGATGTCCGTGGCGTTCTGGGACAGGAACCGCTGGTGCTCCGCGATCGAGAACGTGCCCGGCTCGATCGACACGTCGAGGCGACCAGCGGCCATGTCCGCGCGCAGGTCCAGCAGCTCGTCGGCGCCCACCGGGTACCAGGAGATCCGGTCGAAGAACCGGAGCAGCCAGGGGGTGCCGGGCTCGAACGGCCGGTGCCGGGCGTGGGTGTCCCAGACCTGGACCGTGCGCCCGACGAGCTGGTAGCCGCCCGGTCCCTCCATCCCGTAGATGCACAGGTAGGCGCCACCGATGCCGACCGCGTTCTGCGGGGTCCACGTGCGGGCCGGGTTGTACTTGGTGGTGACCAGCCGGTGCCGCGGGTCCAGCGGGGTGGCCACAGGGGCGCCCAGGTACACGTCGCCCAGCCCCATGACCAGGTAGGACGCGTCGAAGACCGTGCGGTGGACCTCCTCGACCGACGACAGGCCGTTGATGCGTCGGATGAACTCGATGTTCCAGGGGCACCAGGGGGCGTCGTCGCGGACGCCGGCCGTGTAGCGCTCGATGGCCTCCCGGGTGGCGGGGTCGTCCCAGCTGAGCGGCAGGTGCACCGTGCGGCTGGGGACGACGAGGTCGGTGGTCGCCGGGAGCGTGTGCTCGATCTCGCGGACCAGGTCCAGGGCCGTGCGCAGGGGGAGGCGCTCGGGGTCGACGTGCAGCTGGAGCGAGCGGATGCCGGGCGTGAGGTCGACGATGCCGCGCAGCCCGTCGTGGTCGACGCGCTGCTGCACCTCCTGCGCCAGGGCGTGCACCCGCATCCGGGAGGCCAGGTCCAGGGTCATCGCGCCGTACTCGACGAGCAGGTTGTCGTCGCCGCTGCGGCGGTAGGTGACCTGGGTGGCGTCAGCCTCGGTGCGCGCCAGGATGCCGCCGTCGTCGTGTGCTTCCCTCGTCGTGCGGGGCGCGGCCTGCGGCCTCCTGCGCAGCGCGTCCGCCTCGGCCTCGTCGACCGGCACGAACCGCACGGTGTCACCCGGCCGCAGCTGGCCGAGCTTCCACAGCTGCCCGAGCGCGACGGTGGCCGGGCACGTGAAACCGCCCAGCGACGGGCCGTCCGGGCCCAGCAGGATCGGCAGGTCGCCGGTGTAGTCCACCGCGCCGACCGCGTACGGGGTGTCGTGGATGTTCGACGGGTGCAGGCCGGCCTCGCCCCCGTCCGGCCGGGCCCAGGTGGGCTTGGGGCCGACGAGCCGGACGCCTGTGCGCGCGGAGTTGAAGTGGACCGCCCAGGTGGCGGAGTAGAACACGTCGATGTCGGCCGGCGTGAAGAACTCCGGCGCGGCGTGCGGACCTTCGAGGGCGCCGATGTGCCAGGTGCCGGTCACGACGGGCCGGTCTCGCTCGGGTACCGCCCTCGGTGTTCCGGACGGCGCCCCGAGCGCCAGCTGGTCGCCCGGGCGCAGCGGGACACCTGTCGTGCCGCCGATCCGACCGAGGTCGAACGTCGCGGCCGAACCGAGCACGTGCGGCACGTCCAGGCCGCCGCTGACCAGCAGGTACGTGCGCATCCCAACCGCTGGTGCGCCGATGGCGAGCACCCCGCCGGCGGGGATCTCGACCGGTTCCCACTGCGGCACCGGGACGTCGTCGACCGTGACCGCCGCCGGTGCGCCGGTGACCATGACCGTCGCGCCCGTGCGGAACCGGAGCTCGGGACCGGCCATCGTGCACTCCAGGCCGGGCGCGCCCTCGGGGTTGCCGAGCGCGGTGTTGCCCAGCCGGAACGACAGGTCGTCCATCGGCCCCGAGGGCGGGATGCCGACGTGCCAGAGGCCGGTCCGGCCGGGCCAGTCCTGCACCGTGGTGAGCATGCCCGGGCGGACGACCTCGACGCGCGGCGTCTCGTCCCGCAGGCGCGCGAGGGTGCCGGTGTGGTGCCCCCCGGCGGCGACCTCGGGGGAGTGCGCGATCGTGCGCAGGAGCCCGAGGTTGGTCGCGATCCCGGTCAGCCGGGTGCCCGCCAGCGCGTCGCCGAGCGCAACCCACGCGGCGTCCCGGTCGTCCCCGGCCGTGATCACCTTGGCCAGCAGGGGGTCGTAGTGGGTGGAGACCTCGGTGCCGGGCGCGATCCAGGTGTCGACGCGGGCGCCGGCCGGGACCGTGAAGGCGGTGACCGTCCCGGCGCTCGGCAGGTGGTCGCGGTCGGGGTTCTCGGCGTAGACGCGGGCCTCGACGGCGGCTCCGCGCGGCACCAGCGGGGTGTCGACGACGGCCGTGTCGCCCTGGGCGAGCCGGAGCATCCACGCGACCAGGTCGACCCCGAAGACCGCCTCCGTGACCGGGTGCTCGACCTGCAGGCGGGTGTTGACCTCGAGGAACGCAGCCTCCTGCCGGTCGGCGTCGTACACGTACTCCACCGTCCCGGCGGAGCGGTACCCGACCGACTCCGCGAGCGTGCGGGCCGCGTCGGCGATGCCGGTGCGGACGTCGTCAGGAAGGCCCGGGGCCGGTGCCTCCTCGACCACCTTCTGGTGCCGCCGCTGCAGCGAGCAGTCGCGGTCGCCGAGCGTGACCACGCGGCCCAGCCCGTCCCCGAACACCTGCACCTCGACGTGGCGCGCGGCCGTGATCAGCCGCTCCAGGTAGACGCCGGCGGAGCCGAACGCGGCACCCGCCGTCCGCCGGACCGCCTCCCACGCAGCCACGAGCTCGTCGGGGGTCGCACACGCCCGCATGCCGATGCCGCCGCCGCCCGCCGTGGCCTTGAGCATGACGGGATAGCCGATGGTGTCGGCCGCCGCGACGGCCTCGTCGACAGACTCCAGCAGGCCCGTGCCCGCGAGCATCGGCATGCCGACCGCGCGCGCCGCCTCCCGAGCGGTGTGCTTCGAGCCGAACAGGTCCAGCTGCGCGGGTGTTGGGCCCACGAACGCGATCCCCGCCGCCTCGACCGCGCGGGCGAACGCGGCGTTCTCGCTGAGGAACCCGTACCCCGGATGGATCGCGCCCGCGCCCTGTGCGAGTGCCGCGTCCAGCAGGAGGTCGGCGCGCAGGTACGACTGCGCCGGCCCGAGGCGGACCGCCGTGTCGGCCAGGTGCACGTGCGCCGCGCCCGCGTCGGCGTCGGAGTAGACGGCGACCGTGCGCAGGCCGAGCTCCCTCGCGGTGCGCAGGATGCGGACGGCGATCTCCCCGCGGTTGGCGACGAGCAACGTGTCGAAGGTCAAGACAGGATCACCATCCGCACCGGCGTCGGGTCGAAGCCGTTGCACGGGTTGTTGATCTGCGGGCAGTTGCTGACCATGACCAGCACGTCCCGCTCGGCGCGCAGGGACAGCGACAGGCCGGGCGCCGAGATGCCGTCGACGATGCCGAGCGCTCCGTCGGGGTCCACGGGCACGTTCATGTACCAGTTGATGTTCGACACCAGGTCGCGCTTGCCCAGCCCGTACCGACCGCCCTCCGCCAGGAAGTTCTCCACGCAGGCGTGCTGCGCCCACGTGTGGTGCCCGTAGCGCAGGGTGTTCGACTCCTTGGAGCACGCGCCGCCGAGCGTGTCGTGCCGGCCCACCTCGTCGGCCACCACGGTCATCAGCGGGCCGTACTCGCAGTCGCGCAGCACCGAGCCGGTCGTCAGGAAGACCGAGTCCTGGCCCTGGATCGTGTCGGGAGCGCTGTACCGCAGGCTCGTGTCGGCGGCGTCGAACACGAGGAAGTCGACGGCCTGGTTGCCCCCCAGGTCGATGATCGTGAGGACGTCGCCCGCGCGGACCACGGCGGACCAGGGCGCACGGGCGGGGACGACGGTGTCGAGCAGCGTGGTCATGCGATCCCCCGTGCGGTCAGGTCCTCGCGGGTGTTGACGAAGGCCCGGCGGCCCTCGGGGGTGGCGGTCCAGAGCGGGTCGGTGTCGCTCGTCGGCGATCCCGACCAGGCGAGGACCTCGAGCGGCGTGCTCAGATACTCGCGCGGGTCGAGCGGGTGCGCGGTGTTGGCGACGAGCAGGAGCAGCGGCACCTCCGCGCGCAGGGTGAGCGAGGCGCCCGGTCCGGCGGACCCCTCGAACACCGGGCGGCCGTCGTCGTCGATCCGGACGCCCTGGAAGAAGGAGATGCTCGGCGGCAGGTCGCGGCGGGAGAGGTCGTGCTTGGCGGCGGCGAGGGCGAACAGCTCGCGCCCGGCCGGCGTCGGACCCTGCGCGCTGCCGTCGCCGTAGCGCTCGTCGTTCCGCGCCCTCGACGAGGTGCCGTAGAGAGCGTCCTGACGGGTCGAGGTGTCGCCGACGATGCTCGCCAGCACCCGGCCCTGGTCGCTGAGCAGCAGGTGGCCCGCGGTCAGGTAGACCTGCCACTGGACCTTGACGGTGTCCGCGACGTTCAGCCGCTCCCACGGGCGGTCCAGGCGGTAGGCCAGCACGTGGGCGCAGGCGTCGCCGACGAGGTCGGTCAGGCGGACGTGCGTCCCGCGGGCGACCGTGAGGTGGGTGTACCCCCCGCCCGCGACCACCTCCGCGTGGACCAGCGTGGCGGGATCGACCCCGCTGGGCGGCGTGGGCCAGTCGCGTGCGGGGCGGACCGGCAGGGTGGGGACCGCGCCGACGGCGGCAACCTCCTGTGCCCGGGCATGCTCCCGCGCGCCTGCCGTGGTGCCGGTGGTGGTGGTCATCGCGTCCCCGATTTCTGTCGACTGACAGAAACAGGCTGGGCCGCTGAGGTTCCCGCCCGGTCTCCGGCAGGTAAACCTCCTGTAACACCGGAACGTCCGAGGAAGTGCGCGCCCTGGCGACCACATCCTCGGACGCTGCAGGCCCGCGGCGGTGCGTCCGGGGGCCGGTGGTAGCGTCGGCTCGCCATGGCACGCAGACCCGGTCGACCGCGCGCGAGCGGCGACCCCGACGGTGAGCGCGACACCCGTCGCGACGTGCTCGACGCCGCCGCCGCCCTGTTCTGCACGGTCGGCTTCACGTCCACCAGCACCCGTGCGATCGCCGACGCCGCCGGAGTGCGACAGGCCTCGATCTACCACCACTTCGCCGGCAAGGACGCGATCCTGCTGGAGCTGCTGCTCGGCACGGTCCGCCCGTCGCTGGACCTCGCCGACGCGCTCGTCGCCGGCACCGAGCCCGCGGCCGCGCGCCTGTGGGCGCTCGTGCACGCCGACGTCGGGCTGCTCGGCGCCGGACCCGTGAACCTCGGCGTCCTGTACGTGCTGCCGGAGGTGGCCGGCGAGCAGTTCGCTGAGTTCCACGCGCTGCGCTCGCGGCTGCGCTCGCGGTACGCGGAGCTGGCGGCCGCCGCGGCGGACCACGCCGACGACGACCGCGGGGAGCTGGTGCTCGGCCTCGTGGAGTCGGTGATCCTGCGCCGCCGCGACACCCCCGACCTCGACGTCGCCGCCGTGCAGGACGCGGTGGCCGACGGCGTGCTGCGCCTGGTCGGCTGCACGCCGACCGAGGTCGCGGCCGCCCGCGCGCTGCCGGTGTCGCTCGGGGTCGGAGCGATTTAACACAAGCGTTGCGTGCGCGCAGCGGGTCCGACACAGGCCGGGTGGTCAATGATCCTGTCGGCCGACAGAAACTCCGGGCCGGCGGTCGGTCGATCCCCCCTCGCGCCCCCGGAGCCCTCATGATCATCGCCGGAGTCGGTCTCTCCGTCCTCGCCGTCGTCCTCGTCGGCATCGTCGTCGCCCGCAAGGTCGACGGCGACAGCGCCAACTACCTCGTCGCCGGCCGCCGCCTGGGCGTCCCCCTCGTGGCCGCCTCCCTGATGGCCGCCGCGGTCGACTCGAACGCCACGGTCGGCAACACGGACCTGTCGGCGTCGTTCGGGTTCTGGGCCGGGGCGTCGCTCGCGCTCGGCCTGGCCATCTGCCTGCTGCTGACCGGTCTCTTCCTGGCCAAGCCGATGAACCGCATGAAGCTGTTCACGCTCGCCGACTTCTATCGCCTGCGCTACGGGCGCGGGGTCGAGGTGGCGTCGTCGGTGTTCATGATCTTCGCGTTCGCCATCCTCATGGCCGGCAACCTGGTGGCCTGCGGGTTCCTGCTGGAACGGTTCCTGGGCCTGGACTACACGATCGGCGTGCTCCTCGCGGTCGCGCTGGTGCTCGTCTACACGATCGGCGGCGGCATGTTCTCCGACGCCTACACCGCGGCCATCCAGATCGTCATCACCATCGCCGCCACGGCCGCCCTGGTGATCTGGTTCGGCATGACCTACGGGTTCGAGGTGGCCGACGGCATGGGTCCCTTCGACTTCGAGCAGCTGACCCAGACCAGCGCGGGGGCGCCCATCAACTGGGCCACGCTCGTCGCGCTGGGCATCGGGGACATCGTGGCCATCGACTTCATGCAGCGGATCTTCGCGGCGCGGAACCCGGAGATCGCCCAGCGGTCGTGCTTCACGGGCGCGGCCGGCACCGCGGTCATCGGCGTCGCGTTCGCCATGGTCGCCCTGTCGGCGTCGTCGGTGCTCGGCCTGACCACGGACTCCGGGCCCATCCTGTTCCAGCTCCTCGACGACTACGCGCCCTCAGGCCTGACCGTGCTGGTCCTGTCCGGCATCGTCGCCGCGTCGTTCTCGACCGCGTCCGGGGCGATCCTGGCGACCTCCGCGGTGGCCGTCCGGAACATCCTCGGCGTGCGCCGCGTGGTCTCCGTGAAGGAGGAGGGCGTGCGCGACCCGCTGCTGCTGTGGACGCGGGTCGCGATGATCCCGATCGTCGTCCTCGGCGTCGCGGTGGCGCTGCGGGTGGCCCAGACCGGCATCCTGCTGACGCTCGCGTTCGACCTCATGCTCGCCGGGCTGCTGGTGCCGTTCATCCTCGGACTGTTCTGGAAGCGCGGGGGAACCCGGGCGGCCGTCGCGGCGCTCGTGGTGGGTGTCGGCGTCCGGCTGGTGCTCTTCGTCCTCACGCCGACGGTCTACGGGGTGCCCAACGACGTGTGGTTCATCCCGAACGACCTGGTCGACGCCTCGTTCGACGGGTGGCCCACGTTCTACGGGTTCGGTGCGTCCCTGCTCGCCTACCTGGTCGCCGCCGCGGTGTGGCCGCGGACCGTGACGGAGGAGGCCTGGGCCATCGCCGACGGCATGCCGGACGAGACCGTCCCCGTCCAGCGCGGCGTGGAGCCCGAGCCCGCCGTGTGAGCAGTCGGCATGGGCTGGTCGGCTCGCGGCTAGGTTGTCCCGGTGTCCTTCCGTGTCCGCCCCGCCCTGCCCGCCGACGTCCGTGCCATCCGTGCTCTCGTCGAGCCGTACGCCGCCGAGCGCATCCTGCTCGCTAAGGAGTGGGTCGGGTACTACGAGGCCGTGCAGGAGTTCCTGGTGGCCGAGGACGACGACGGCGTCGTCATCGGCTGCGGCGCGCTGCACGTGATGTGGCAGGACCTCGCGGAGATCCGCACCCTCGCCGCCGACCGCACCTTCCGCGGGACCGGCGTGGGGCACGAGCTGCTCGACGCGCTGCTGGACCGCGCTCGGCAGCTGGGTTTGCGTCGAGTCTTCTGCCTCACGTTCGAGGTGGCGTTCTTCGAGTCCCACGGGTTCCACGTCATCGAGGGCACGCCCGTGACGCCCGACGTCTACCTCGAGCTGCTGCGGTCCCACGACGACGGCGTCGCCGAGTTCCTCGACCTGGCGCGGGTGAAGCCGAACACGCTCGGCAACACCCGGATGCTCATCGAGCTGTAAATCGGTGGGCTGCCCGCTTCCCGTCGGGCACGCTCAGCGGGTGACCACCTACCTGGCGACCGAGCGGCTGGCGCTGCGCCCCTTCTCCGCCGACGAGGCCGACCTGCTGATCGAGCTCGACAGCGACCCCGCGGTGATGCGCTACCTGAGCGGAGGAGAGCCGACCCCGCCTGGCGTCGTCCGCGAGATGGTCCTGCCGAGCCTCCTGCGGGGCTACGAGCGGTGGGGTGGGACGTTCGGCGTGTTCGCGGCGCACGAGACGGGCAGCGGCGCGTTCGTCGGGTGGTTCTGCCTGCGTCCCGAGCGGGACGGTCCGTTGGACGAGGTCGAGCTCGGATACCGGCTGCGCCAGGACGCCTGGGGCAGGGGGTACGCCACGGAGGGCTCGCGCGCGCTGCTGGACAAGGCGTTCACGGAGCTCGGCGTGCGCGTGGTCTGGGGCGAGACGATGGCCCTGAACCTTCCCTCGCAGAAGGTGATGGAGAAGGTCGGCATGACGGTCACGGAGATCCTGGAGACCCCCGAGGACATGCTCATGGTCGAGGGCTCCGAACGCGGCGGCCTCCGGTACGAGATCACCAGGGAGCAGTGGGAGCGGCGGTAGCCCCTCAGTCGCTCAGGTCGATCTCCTCGGACGTCTCGACGATCACCGCGGTGAGGTCGGTGGTCGCCCACGTCTGGTGCACCTCACCGGGCTCCCAGACGACCAGCGTGCCCGGCCCGACCACCTGCGGCGGATCGTCGTCGACCTGGACCTCGCCGCGCCCGGCCACGACCACGAAGAGCTGGCGTCGCACCGCGGGATGACGTCCGAGCGTCCCGCCAGGCGCCAGGTGCGCGACGTGCACCGAGGTTCCCCCGGCCTGCGGCAGGAGCTGCATGGTGACGCCCGTGCTGCCGAACGAGGCGATCGGGTGTTGCGGGATCGTCAGGAGTCGCATGGGACCGTTCCTCTCAGCCGAGGGTGAGCTCGACGCCGTCGGCGGTGCTGCGCAGGTCGGTGACCGGGTGCACGGTGCCGTCCGGCAGCCGGACGACCACCACGTCCGGTGCTCCGGCGGGCCGGGTGGCCCGCACGGACTGGAGCCGCACCACCAGCGCGGCGCCGGAGAGCGTGGTCGACGCCCCGATGGAGCCCCCGTCGACGGGCGTCGCAGAGGTCGGGCTCGGCTCCCGGGCCGGGGTCGACGCCGGCGCGTCCGAGGCCAACCGGTCGCGCACCCGGTCCAGGAACGCGTCGACCTCCTGCTGGTCGTAGCCCTCGCGCCACTTGGTGGTCTGGAACCGTGCCGCCTCGAGCTGGCTCGCGGTCACGGGGTTCCTCGCCCGCCCGAGCCCCTCCTGCTCCTTGAGGGTCTCCGCCACGCGGTCGAGGAAGTCGTCCACCTCGTCCTGGTCGTAGCCCTCGCGGAACTTGGTCGCGGCGAACTTCTGGTTGACGACGTCGGCGGCGGTCAGCATGGCCGCATGCTCCCACGCGGTCAGTGCGGGAGACGGTACGTCGCTGGGTCGTCGACGCTCGCCGCCGGGACCCGGATCACCAGGCCGTCGGCCAGCAGCCCGTCGATGCACCGCGCGAGCTGGCGCGCATCCGGCCAGACCGCGTCGACGGCCGCCGCGGGGACGGGCCCGAGGGCCTCGCGCAGCAGTGCCATCACCCGGCCTCGCACCTGACGGTCGGTGCCGGTGAAGGTCTGGGTCCGACGCCGGGCCGCGTGCTCGTCGGCCGGCCGGCCCGCGGCGTACCAGGCGCACACGTCCCGGACCGGGCAGGCGTCGCAGCGCGGCGAGCGCGCGGTGCAGACCAGGGCGCCGAGCTCCATCGACGCCGCTGCCCACCGCGCGGCCGTCGCGTCGTCGTCGGGCACGTACCGGGTGGCCCGCCGGACCTCGTCCACCGTCTGGCTCGGCGCCGGCAGCGCGACGCCGTCCACGGTGCGGGCCAGCACCCGCCGGACGTTGGTGTCCAGCACCACCGACCGGCGGCCGTACGCGAACGCGAGGACGGCGGCGGCGGTGTAGGAGCCGATGCCGGGCAGGGCGAGGAGCACCTGCTCGTCGTCGGGCACCTCGCCGCCGTGGCGGTCCACGATCGCGCGGGCGCACTCCTGCAGCCGCAGCGCACGGCGCGGGTAGCCGAGCCGGTCCCAGGCGCGGAGCACGTCGGCGGTCGACGCCGCGGCGAGGTCCGAGGGCGTCGGCCAGCGCGCCATCCACGCCCGCCACGCGGGCTCGACCCGGACCACAGGCGTCTGCTGCAGCATCATCTCGCTGACCAGCACGCCGTACGGGGTCCGGTCCGCGGCGCGCCAGGGGAGGTCGCGCGCATGCACGCCGAACCAGGCGAGCACGGGCTCGCGCAGCTGGGCGGGGGACGGCGGCGGCACCGCAGCATCCTGCCCCACGCGTGCGCTGTCGGAGGTGCTGGCTACGGTGGGCGCATGGCGGAGCTGCGGGCGGCACCCTGCACGAGCATCGACGACGCCGTCACGGTGCTCGACGGTCCGGGTGACCCGGGTCGCTGCTTCTGCCAGTTCGACCGGATGCCCTACGCGCAGTACCGGACGCTGTCGCCCGAGGAGCTACGGAACCGGCTGGCCACCCGGGTCAGCGGGTCAGGAGCGAGCCCGGGCGTGGTCGCGACGCTCGACGGGGAACCGGTGGGCTGGGCGTCGGTGGCACCGCGGGCCGAGTTCCCCCGGGTCCGTACCAGCCCGTCGATGACCACCCGTGAGCTGAAGGCCGACCTCGACGACCCCGGCATCTGGTCCGTG
Source organism: uncultured Cellulomonas sp. (assembly GCF_963527515.1). NCBI lineage: Bacteria > Bacillati > Actinomycetota > Actinomycetes > Micrococcales > Cellulomonadaceae > Cellulomonas > uncultured Cellulomonas sp. The sequence continues at coordinate 46,470 of NZ_CAURTV010000003.1, forward strand.
ACCTGCTTCGTCGTGCGCACGGGCCATCGGCGCCAGGGCGTCGCGGGTGTGCTGCTCGCGGCCGCCGTCGAGCACGCACGGGCGTCGGGGGCGCACACGCTGGAGGGCTACCCGCTGGAACCGGGCGGGCGCAAGCTCTCGTCGGCCGAGCTCTACCGGGGGACCGTGAGCCTGTTCCTCGCGGCCGACTTCGACGTGGTGGCGCGGCCGAAGGAGGGCCGGGCGATCGTCCGTCTCGCCCTCTGAGCACCCCCGCGCGCCTGCCGCGCGGGCCGGCGGACCTGCCTCTACGGTGGTCGCGCCGCGGGATCGCGCGGGCAGTCGAGCGGAGCCGGAGGACGAGTGAGCGAGTCGCGACGCCTCCCCGCCCGCGTCTACTGGGTGCGCCGGCTCGTCGTGCTCGGCATCCCGCTGGTCATCATCGCCGTGGTCGTCTGGCTCGTCGCCGGACGGGGTTCGGGCGACGAGCCGACGCCCGACGCCCAGACGACCACCGCCCCCGCTCCGGAGACCACGCCGGCCGCGACGCCTGCGGTGCCCGACTGCACCGGCCTGGTGATCGCGATGACGCCCGACGCAGTGTCGTTCGCGGCGGGCGTGAGCGCCACGTTCACCGTCTCGATCACCAACCCGGGGTCCGAGCAGTGCCTGGTCGACGCGGGCGAGGCGCAGCGGGAGATCGTCATCACCTCCGGCTCCGACCGCGTGTGGTCGAACCGCGACTGCGTGGTGCCCGGCACGGAGAAGCGCACGCTGCTGCTCGCCGGGGGCGCCAACGACACGACGTCGTTCGCGTGGAACCGCGTCCGGTCCGCGGAAGGCTGCCCGCAGGGACTGCCGGCGCCCGGCGCCGGCACGTACTCCGCGCAGCTGGTCCTGGCCGGTGCGAGCGCACCGCCGGCGGTGTTCGGGCTGGAGTGACGGGCTAGACGTACCGCTCGAGGATGCTCGACTCCGCGAGCCGGGACAGTCCCTCGCGCACCGCCCGCGCTCGCTGCTCACCGACGCCGTCGACCGCCATGAGGTCCTCGATGCCGGCGGCCAGCAGCTTCTGCAGCCCGCCGAAGTGCGCCACCAGGCGGTCGACGATGGCGCCCGGGAGGCGGGGGACCTTGGACAGCAACCGGTAGCCGCGCGGTCCGGCGGCTGCGTCGAGGGCGTCGCCCCCGCCGGGCAGGCCCAGCACGCTGGCGATCCGGGCGTTGTCCAGCAGCTCGGTGGAGTCCAGCTCCGCCAGCTCGTCGAGCACGGAGTCCACGTCGCGGCGGCTGGTGTCGACGTAGTCGCGGATGATCAGCGCACGGTCGGAGCCGATGCCGCCGACCAGCTCGTCCAGTTGGAGGGTGAGCAGGCGGCCGTCGGTGCCCAGCTCGACGACGTACCCCTCGATCTCCTCGGAGATGCGGCGGACCATCTCCAGGCGCTGCACCACGGCGGACACGTCGCGGACGGTGACCAGGTCCTCGATCTCGAGGGCGGACAGGGTGCCGCTGACCTCGTCGAGACGCGACTTGTACCGCTCGAGGGTGGCCAGCGCCTGGTTGGCGCGGGACAGGATGGTGGTCGAGTCCTCGATGACGTGCCGCTGGCCGCCGACGTACAGCGCGATGATCCGCATGGAGGCCGAGACGGACACGACCGGCAGGCCGGTCTGCTTGGCGACGCGCTCCGCGGTGCGGTGGCGGGTGCCGGACTCCGACGTCTCGATGGTGACGTCGGGCAGCAGCTGGACGGCCGCGCGCACGATGCGGGAGATGCCCGCGTCGACCACGACGGCGCCGTCCATCTTGGCCAGCTCGCGCAGGCGGGTGGCCGAGAACTCCACGTCGAGGACGAAGCCGCCGGAGCAGATGCTCTCCACGGTCTTGTCGAACCCGAGGACGATCAGCGCACCCGTGCGGCCGCGCAGGATCCGCTCCAGGCCGTCACGAAGCTCACCGCCGGGGGCGACGGCGGCGAGGGTCGACCTCAGGAGGTCGTCGGGGGCGTGCGGGTGCGGCACGCTTGCATGGTAACGACGCCCGGGGACACCGGCGGTCACGAACCGCATGACGGACCCCTCCGCACGTGCGGGTTCGCTCGTTCGACACGCCTCACGCAGGTGCTGGAGCCGTGCTGTCGCGGACCACCAGGTCGACCGGGATGCGGTGCTCCTGCGGCTCGGCCGGGTCGCCGGCCCGGAACCGGGCGATCGACGAGGTCAGCGCGGCGGCAGCCGCCCGGCCCTTGGCGACGAAGTCCTGGTGCACGGTCGTCAGGGCGGGGCGCAGCCGGCGGGCCAGGGGCGAGTCGTCGAAGCCCACCACCGACAGGTCCTCCGGAACCCGCAGCCCGAGCTCCTCGGCGGCGTGCACCACCGCGGCGGCCATGAGGTCCGAGAAGCACAGGACCGCGGTCGGTCGCTCGTCGAGGGCGAGCAGCGCCCGCGCGCCCTGGGAGACGTACGGCTCCGCGTTGTCGTGGACCTCCATGACGACGGGCGTCACCCCGGCGGCGTCCAGCGCGCGCATCCAGCCGATCTGCCGCTCCCGCGCGACGAAGCCCGAGCCGGCCGCGGCCGGGTCTGGTGCGAGACCGGGGGGCTCGTAGGAGTTCATGGTGAGGATGCCGATCCGGCGGTGGCCGAGGGCGAGCAGGTGCTCGGCACCGAGGACCGCCCCGTGCTGCTCGTCCAGGAGCACGCTGTCCGAGCCCTGCACGGGCTCGCCGTCGACGAACACCAGCGGCAGCCGGCGCTTGACCAGCCAGTCCACCGCCGGGTAGTCGCCCGCGCACCCGTAGACGAGGGCGCCGTCCATGGGGATGTCGCGCGCGGGGATCATGGTCTCCGAGCTGGTGGAGGGCAGGAGCACCACCGCCATGCCGGTGGGGGCCAGCTCCTCGGCGACCGCCCCGAAGAAGGCGGCGGCGATCGGGTCGAGGAACGCGGTGCCGATCGACTCGGTCAGCAGCACGCCGATCGCGCCGGTGGTGCCCCGGGCGAGCGCGCGGGCCGACGGGTCGGGGCCGACGTACCCGAGCTCTGCGGCGGCCGCGAGGATGGTCCGGCGCATCTGGGCCGAGAGCTGGTCGGGGCGGGAGAACGCGTTGGAGACGGTCATCCGGCTGACCCCGACGCGGTCCGCGATCGTCTGCAGCGTCACCCGGGACATGACGCCACCCTGTTCCGCTCCATGCGGGACAGGGTAGGTCGCCCGGACGTGTGCCGGGGTGGAGATGGTCACCGCGCGGGCTGACCGTCGCACGGGCTGGTCGGCGTGATGGCGTCGGCGAGCTGGTGCAGGGCGCCGGCCAGGGTGCGCCGGGTGCGCGGGACGCGAGCGCGGGGGGTGTGCGGAGCGCGGTCCGGCTCGGGGACCTCGGGTGCCCACGGGCGCGAGCTCTCCGCCTCGTGCCGCGCAGCGGCGACGCCGAGCAGCAGTCCGAGCTGCGGGTTGTCCATCGACATCGGGCTTCTCCTGTCGTCCAGAGGATTGTCTGTACCGCTAAAGTAACCCTCGGCTCTGTACCGGTCAAGAGGATCCGCGGACAAAGTCCGAGTACGGCCCGACGGCCGTCAGCGGCGGGCGCTACCGGCGAGGTCCGGCACCAGCCCGGCGGCGGTGACGGCCTCCACGAGGTCGGCGGCCGTGAGCACGGTCAGCCCTGCGGGTGGGGTGGCGCCGTCCAGCGCCCCGGCCGGCACGATCGCGCGGGTGAAGCCGAGCCGGGCAGCCTCGGCCAGCCGCCGGCCGACCCCCGAGACGGTCCGGATCTCCCCGGCCAGCCCCACCTCGCCGATGGCCACCAGCCCGCGCGGCAGGGCGACGTTCTCGCGCGAGCTCACGGCGGCCAGCGCCAGCGAGAGGTCCGCCGCCGGCTCGACCACGCGCGCGCCGCCGATGGTCGACACGTACACGTCCTGGTCGGCCAGTCGTGCGCCCAGCCGGCGCTGGAGCACGGCGAGCACCATGGCCAGGCGGCTGCTGTCGACCCCGCTGGTGGTGCGCCGCGGGTTGGGCACCGCGCTGGGCGCCACGAGCGACTGGACCTCGACCACCAGAGGGCGTCGACCCTCCAGCGTCACGGTCAGGCAGGTGCCGGGCACGGCGTGCAGGGCCTGCGAGATGAACAGGCCGCTCGGGTCCGCCAGCCCGACGATCCCCGACTCGGACAGGTCGAAGCAGCCGACCTCGTCCGTCGGGCCGTAGCGGTTCTTGGTGGCCCGCAGCATGCGCAGGCGGGAGTGCCGCTCGCCCTCGAACTGGCAGACGACGTCCACCAGGTGCTCGAGCGTGCGAGGGCCGGCCACCGAGCCGTCCTTGGTGACGTGCCCGATGAGCACCACCGGCAGGTCCCGCGCCTTGGCCGCCTGGATCACCGCGGTGGCCACCTCGCGCACCTGGGAGACGCCCCCGGCGGTCCCCTCCACCTGCGCGGAGGCGATGGTCTGGATGGAGTCGAGCACGAGCAGGTCGGGGTCCACGTGCTCGATGTGCCCGAGCACCGTGCCCAGGTCCGTCTCCGCCGTGAGCAGCAGCTGCGGGTCGAGCGCGTGGATCCGACCCGCCCGCAGACGCACCTGCGCGGCGGACTCCTCGCCGGTCACGTAGAGGACCTTGCGGCCCGTGCGCGCCGCCCGCGCGGCCACGTCCAGCAGCAGGGTCGACTTGCCGACGCCCGGCTCGCCGGCCAGCAGGACCACGGCGCCGGGCACCAGGCCGCCGCCGAGGACGCGGTCGAGCTCCTCGACGCCGGTCGGTCGGGCCCGTGCCGTCTCCACGTCGATCTGGTCGATGGGCCGGGCGGGCGACCGCGTCGGCGAGGTGGCGACCGTCCGCGGGGCACCACCGCCGGGGCCGGTGTCCTCGACCACCGATCCCCAGGCCTGGCACTCGCCGCACCGGCCCACCCACTTGCCGGCGGTCCAGCCGCACTCGGTGCAGCGGAACGCCGGACGAGCGCTGCGGTCGGGGCGCTTCGGGGAGGTCGAGGTCACGGGCCGCACGCTAACCGGAGCGTCTGACACGAACCCCTTGCGCCACGGCTGAACACGCGTTTAACGTAGTGAACGTGCGTTCAGACGACGACCTCACCGCCCGCGCCCGCATCCGCGACGCGGCCGTCGCGCGCTTCGGCCGGGACGGGTTCGCGGCCCCGCTGCGCACCATCGCGGAGGACGCCGGGGTGAGCGCCGGCCTGGTGATCCACCACTTCGGCTCCAAGGACGCCCTGCGCGCCGCGTGCGACGAGCACGTGCTCGGGGTCATCCGCGCGGAGAAGTCGGCCGCCATCAGCACGATGTCGCCCAGCGAGACCATCGCGCTGCTCGCGAAGGTGCGCGAGTACGGACCGCTCTTCGCGTACATCGTGCGCAGCCTGCTCGAGGGCGGCGCGCTCGCCGGGCACTTCGTCGAGGGACTCGTCGACGACGCCGGGGCGTACCTGGAGGCGGGGGAGACGGCGGGCACGATCCGGCCGTCGGTGGACCCCGCCGGGCGGGCCCGCCTGGTCGTCGCCACCCAGCTCGGCCTCCTCCTGCTCGCGCAGCTGGAGGGCACCGCAGGCCGGGGCGTCGCGCCCACCGAGGACCCGGGCGCGGCCATCGAGGAGCTGGTGACGCGCTCGATGCTGGCCGGCCTCGACCTCTACACGCACGGCCTGTTCACGGACAGCTCCTATCTCGACGCCTACCTGGAGTACAAGGAGAAGCCATGACCGACGCCATCGCGGTCAGCGGACTCGTCAAGACGTTCGGCGCCAAGCGCGCGCTCGACGGGTTCGACCTCACGGTCCGCACGGGGGAGGTGCACGGCTTCCTCGGACCCAACGGAGCGGGCAAGTCGACGACCATCCGCGTGCTGCTGGGCCTGCTGCGCCCCGACGCGGGCGACGTGCGGCTGCTGGACGGCGACCCGTGGCGCGACGCCGTCGCGCTCCACCGCCGCCTCGCCTACGTGCCCGGCGAGGTGAACCTGTGGCCCAACCTGACCGGCGGCGAGGCGATCGACGTGCTCGGCCGGCTGCGCGGGGGCCTGGACCGGCGCCGCCGGGACGCCCTGGTCGACCGGTTCGAGCTCGACCCCCGCATCAAGGGCCGCGCGTACTCCAAGGGGAACCGGCAGAAGGTCGCGCTCGTCGCGGCGCTGGCGGCGGACGTCGAGCTGCTGCTCATGGACGAGCCCACCAGCGGCCTCGACCCGCTCATGGAGGCGGTGTTCCAGCAGGTGGTGCAGGAGGCCGCGGCGGACGGCCGGACCGTGCTGCTGTCGAGCCACATCCTGGCCGAGGTCGAGGCGCTGTGCCGGCGCGTGACGATCATCCGGCAGGGCCGCGCGGTGCAGAGCGGGTCGCTCGAGGAGCTGCGCAGCCGGACGCGCACCACGGTCACGGCAGGGCTTCGCGACGCCGACGACGCCGAGCGCACCCTGGCCGGGCTCGACGGCGTGCACCACGTCCAGCGCGACGACGGGCACCTCACGGTCGACGTCGACACCGCCTCGCTCAACGACGTCCTGGCGCGGCTGACCACGTTCGGGGTCCAGTCGCTGACCGCGCACCCGCCGACGCTCGAGGACCTGTTCCTGCGCGAGTACAGCGACGAGCTGGAGACGCTGGGTGTGCCGGAGGCGTCACGATGACCACCGCGCTCGACGCACGCGGGAGCGAGCTGTCCGGCACGCCGGGGCTCGTCCGGGTGGCCCTGCGCCTGGACCGGTGGCGCACGGTGGTCTGGGCGGTGGCCGTGGCGGGGCTGACGCAGGTGTCGGTCAGCTCGATCGTGGAGCTGTACGGGTCGCCGGAGTCGCTGGCCAGCCGCGCCCAGCTCATCTCCTCGCCGGCCGCGACGGCCCTGGCCGGACCGGGGTACGGCCTGGACGACTACACGGTCGGCGCCATGACGGCCAACGAGCTCGGGCTCTGGGTCATGCTGCCCGTCGCCATCATGGCGCTGCTCACCGTGACCCGGCACCTGCGCGCCGCGGAGGAGGACGGCCGGCTCGAGCTGGTGCGGTCGGCGCCCGTCGGCCGGGACGCCCCGGTGGTCGCGGGGCTCGTCGCCGCGGCGGTCGCGACCCTCGCGGTCGGTGCCCTGACGCTCCTCGCGCTGCTCAGCACCGGTCTCGACGCCGTGGGATCCGTCGCGCTCGCGGGCGGCATCGTCATGGTCGGTCTGGTCTTCGCGGGCGTCTCGGCCGTCGCGTCCCAGCTCACCGCGCACGGGCGGGCCGCCAGCTCGATCGGCATGGCGGCGCTCGGCGTCGCGTTCGTGCTCCGTGCGGTCGGCGACGTGCGCGGGCCCGAGAGCACGAGCGTCCTGACCTGGCTGTCGCCGTTCGGGTGGGCCCAGGCCACCCGCGCGTACGTCGACGAGCGGTTCTGGCCGCTCGGCATCGGGCTCGTCGTGGCGGTCGCGCTCGTTGCGGTGGCGTTCTGGCTGGTCGGTCGGCGTGACCTGGGGACGGGCCTGCTCGCCGAGCGGCTGGGCCGGCCGCGTGCGTCGGCACGCCTCACGGGCCTGGTGGCGCTCACGGTGCGACGGCAGGCGGGTGCCATCGCCGCGTGGGGCATCGGCGTCGTCGCCATGGGCGCGCTGGTCGGGATGCTGGCGGGCGCGGTGGTCGACTTCATCGCCACGGAGCCGCAGCTCGAGCAGCTCTTCCCGGCCGGACCGCAGGGTGCGGCGGCGTCCGCCTTCGCGATCTACGTGGTGTTCCTCGCGGTCGTCGCGGCCGCCTACTGCGGGACCGCCGTCGGTGCGGCCCGAGCCGAGGAGACGGCGGCCCGGGGCGCGCTCGTGCTCTCGGGCCCGGTGTCGCGCTACCGGTGGCTCGGCGCGCAGGTCGCCGTGGCGGGTGCCGCGGCGGTGGTGATGATGCTGGTGGCGGGCCTGCTGATGGGGCTCATGGCGGCGACGTCCCTCGGTGACGACGCCTACGTCGGACGCATGCTCGGCGCCGCGGCGGGCACGCTGCCCGCGGTGGGGATCGTCCTCGGCGTCGCCGTCCTCGTGATGGGCGTCGCGCCGCGCGCGTTCGGGCTGGTCTGGCTCTACGTCACCTACGTCGGCGTGGTGGGGATGTTCGCCGAGCTGCTGCCGGACGGCTCCGACGTGCTGTCTCCGTTCACCTACCTCCCGCGGATGCCCGCCGAGCCCGTGGACTGGCCGCCCGTGCTGGGGGTCAGCGTGGTCGCGGTCGCCCTGATCTGCGCGGGGCTCGCCGCGTTCCGGCGCCGTGACGTCGTGGGATGACCCGGCGTAGGTAGGCTGCGGGGCGTCCGGCGAGGGTTCGGGCGACGCGATGCAAGGGGGAGCCCCGATGAGCGACACCGGCCGTCCCGGCCCCGACCGACCGATCGGCCAGCCGGTCCCGCCGATCTCGAACTGGCAGGCGCAGCCGCCGACGCCGCCCAGCGGTCCCGTCCAGGGCGACGCCCGCACCGGTGTGCCGTCCTCGTTCGCGGTCCCGGCGACCACCGGGTCCGAGCCGCCGCCCGAGCAGGCGACCGGCCGCCCCCGTTGGCTGATCCCCGCCATCATCGGCGCCGTCGTGCTCATCGCCGCCGCGATCATCATCGGCATCGTCGTCAGCTCCGGTGGCGACGACACCGTCGAGCAGCCCCCGGCTGTCGCCGAGACGACCGTCCTGCCGTCGCCGACGCCGACCGTCGCACCGGCCGCCCGCCCCGCGACCAGCGCGTTCGCGTCCGCGCTGCCGGTCAGCGTCCTGCAGTACGCGCTGGCCACGTCGGGCCCGGACGCCGAGTGGCAGGCCGCCGGTGCCCTCGAGGCGTACACCGAGACCTACACCGACGGCGCCGACGGCACGCTCACGGTCCGTTCCGGCCAGTGGGAGACGCCCGCGGAGGCCGTCGCGTACGCCGCGGCGCTCGTCGCAGGACTCCCGGCCGCCCCGAGCGCCGACCCGTCCGCGTCCCCCTCGGGGCCGACGCTGCCGAGCACCGGCGAGGTCACGGCCGGCGACGCCGCGGCCGGCACGTTCACGATCGCCGATGCCAGCGACGGCACAGGCGTCGCGGTCTGGACCAACGGCACGACGGTCTTCCGCGCGACGGCCCCGCTGGCGGACATCGTCAACGTCTACAACGCGTTCCCGCTCTGACCAGACCGGCCGGGCACCTTCATGACGACTCGGTGAGCCGTCGCAGGGTGCGCCGGTAGGTTCCGGGCGTCGTGCCCGTCGCCGTGCGGAAGTCGCTGGTGAGGTGCGCCTGGTCGGTGTAGCCGAGCTGGACCGCGACCGCGGCCAGCTCGTCGTCGCCGTGCACCGCGATCGCCCGGGCTGCCTCCTGGAGGCGCAGACGCCGGGCGGCCTGCTTCGGTCCGATGCCGAGCGTGGCTGACAACGCCCGCTGGATCGTTCGTTCGCTGACGTCGAAGTGCCGAGCGAGCGTGGTCCCCGTCCGCTGGTGGGCGCCGGACCGCAGCTCGTCCAGGACACGGTTGGCCAGCAGGTGCGTGGACGGCGCCGGGTGCCGCCGCATCAGGTCGACGACCAGGCCGCTGGCCGCTCGGGCGCGTGCCTGCGGCGTGCGCTCCTGCGCGATGCGGACCATGAGGTCGTGGAGCCGGCTGTCGAGCCGGGCGGTGAGCGGCAGCGTCGCGTCGGCGAGGTCGTGGGGTCGCAGGGAGCTGAGCACCGCCAGACCGGCAGGCCTCAGCCGTATCGCGAAGACGTCGCCTGAGCCTTCGATGCGCCGGTGCCACGCCCGGCGGTGCACGCCGGTCACCACCAGCGCGGCCGGGACGGACCCGGTCTCGATGGAGAGGGTGATCGCCGGCAGGTCGACGATCGCCTGGTCGACGACCTCTCCGTCGTCCATGCGCCACCGAACGTGCCAGAACTGGTCGACGACGTCGTGCACCGCCGGGTCGGGCTCGAGCCATCGCGCGGCGTACCGGGCGAGGTTGCCGGGGTGCAGCACGCCGGAGGGCTCGTCGGACCGGATGGGCCGCCCGGCGGGCACCGCCACGGGCGAGGTCGTCGCTGCATCGCCGGTGTCGCGTTTCTCCAAGACGTCGCGAGGGTGTGCTCCCGACGATGGCACTCGTGACCACCACCTTCGATCTGTTCGGGGACCTGCGCTGGTTCGCCGTCCCCGTCGCCACTCTCGCCTACTTCCTGCTCGGCGCGGTGTGGTTCACGCCGCTGTTCGGCAAAGCCTGGGACGACGCGATCGGTCACCGGCGGGTCGCGGGCGATCGGTTCTCCGCGGCGTACTACGTGGTGCCGCTGCTGAGCTCCCTGCTCGTCACCGTCACCATGGCCGCGCTCCTGGCACGGTCTGGCACCGAGGGACTCGTCGACGCTCTCGCACTCGCTGTGGTCGTCGGGCTCGGTGTGGCCCTGGCGATCTCCGTCACCAACGCGCTCACGCCTCACACGCCGCACCCGTTCCGCCTCGGACTCATCACGGGCGGCTACCACCTGATCGGCATCGTCGTCGTCACGCTCCTGCTGGCGCTCATGACCAGCACGTGAGGGCCGGAGAGAACCACGTGGGTGGGAACGCCACCCACGATGTTCTCGTCCTCAGCTGGCGGCGATGATCGACAGGACGTTGCCCGCGGGGTCGGTGAACCAGGCGATCAGCGGGCCACCGCCCCGGAACACGTAGTCCTCGTCGGTCTCCGTCGGCGTGCCCTCGTACCGTTCGAACGGGACCCCCCGCCCCCGCAGCTCCGCGACGGTGGCGGGGACGTCCTCGACGGGGAAGTTCAGCACGGTGTAGCTGGCCGGGGCGTGCGCCGGGCCCTTGGGGTAGACGAGCACGTCATGACCCTCGAAGTGCAGGAAGAGCATGCCGTTCTCCTCGGTCACGTCGAGCCCGAGCGTGTCGGCGTAGAACGCCAGCGCGGTGGGCACGTCGTCGGTCGAGAAGCCGCTGAACGCCTTGCTGAGGTCCGCCATCGGTCGCTCCTGTCGAGGTGTCGGGTGAGGAACCCGTCCAGCCTGGCGCGCCGCCGCCCCCGCGGCCACCCCTCGACGTCCGCACCCCGGGGCGGTCGGGTCAGCGGGCTGCGGGGAGGGTGACCGTGAAGGTCGTGCCGTGGTCGCTGTCGACCGCCAGGGTGCCGCCGTGCGCGGTGACGACGGCGCTGGCGATCGCCAGGCCGAGGCCCGTGGACCCGGTGGCGCTGTTGCGGGAGGCGTCGCCGCGGGTGAACCGCTGGAACAGGCTCTCGCGCAGCGCGGGCGGGATGCCGGGACCGTCGTCGGCCACCTGGACCACCACGTCGTCGCCCGTGCGCCGGACGCGGACCGTGACGGTGGTGCCCGCCGGGGTGTGCAGCCGGGCGTTGGACAGCAGGTTGGCCAGCACCTGCCGCAGCCGGTGGTCGTCGCCGGTGACCAGGACCTCGTCGGACGGCAGGTCGAGCCGCCAGTCGTGGTCCGGGCCGGCGGCGTGCGCGTCGGTGACAGCGTCGATGGCCAGCACGGTCAGGTCGACGGGTTCCGACGCCAGCGGGCGGCCGGCGTCCAGGCGGGCGAGCAGCAGCATGTCCTCCAGCAGCCCGGTCATCCGCAGAGACTCCGACTCGACCCGGGACATGGCCTGCAGGGCGCTCACGGGCAGCTCGTCGGGGGAGCGGCGGACCAGCTCGGCGTACCCGCGGATGGACGCCAGCGGGGTGCGGAGCTCGTGGCTGGCGTCGGCGACGAACTGCCGGACCTGCGACTCGGACTCGTGCCGCGCGGCCAGCGCCTGCTCGACGTGCCCGAGCAGCTGGTTGAGGGCGGCGCCCACCTGCCCGACCTCGGTGGCGGGGTCGGTGTCCTGCGCGGGCACGCGGTCGGCCAGCACCACCTCGCCGCGGTCCAGCGGCAGCCGGGCGACCCGGTTGGCGGTCCCGACCACGCGGTCCAGCGGCCGCAGCTCGCGGCGCACCAGCACCATGCCGACGGCCGCGGCCACCAGCAGGGCGAGCGCGGCGACCACGAGCTCGACCACGACGAACGGGGTGACGGTGCTGGTCACGGACGAGGTGGGCAGCGCGGTCACCGTGGTGGTGCCGTCGGCGTCGGTGCTGGAGACGGCGCGGTAGGTGCCGAGCCCGTCCAGCGTGATCGTGTGGATGTCCCCGTCGGTGGGGACGGCGAGCATCTGCGCGGTCTGCGCGTCGGTCAGGGCGGTCGGTGTGCCGTCGTCGTCCACGAAGCCGGCCTGGAACACGGTCAGGTCCGCCGGGTCGACCCCGGCAGGCTGCTCCACGTTGACCGTGCCCGCGTCCTGCCCCGGACGGAAGTCGCCGGTGCCGACCGGGGGTGCGGGGACCTCGTCGGGCGCCCTGTCGCCCTCCCGCGGGAAGTCCGCGGCACGCCTGTTGGCCGCGGTGAGCTTCTCGTCCAGCTGCGTGACCAGCGAGCTCTGCAGCGCGAGCGTCGACACCGTGCCCATCGCACCGGCGACCACCGCGACGAGCACCACGACCATGACGACCAGGCGCCGGCGCAGGGTCCAGCGCACTAGACGGAGGGCTTCAGCACGTACCCGACGCCGCGCAGCGTGTGCAGCATCGGCGTGCGGCCCTTGTCGATCTTGCGACGCAGGTAGGACACGTACAGCTCGACGATGTTCGCCTGGCCGCCGAAGTCGTACTGCCAGACGCGGTCCAGGATCTGGGCCTTGGACAGCACGCGCTTGGGGTTGCGCATGAAGTAGCGCAGCAGCTCGAACTCGGTGGCGGTCAGGCGGATGTCCTCGCCGTCGCGGGACACCTCGTGGCTGTCCTCGTCCATGCGCAGGTCGCCGACCACCAGCACGGCCTCCTCACGCGCCGACACCGCACCGGTCCGGCGCAGCAGGGCACGCAGGCGCGCGACGACCTCCTCCAGGCTGAACGGCTTGGTGACGTAGTCGTCGCCACCGGCCGTCAGGCCCGCGATCCGGTCCTCGACCGCGTCCTTGGCGGTGAGGAACAGCACGGGGACGTTCGGGTGCGTGGCGCGCACGCGGCGGAGCACGTCGATGCCCGACAGGTCGGGCAGCATGACGTCGAGCACGATGACGTCGGGGTCCAGCGTCTTGGCGGCCCGGACGGCGGCGTGGCCCGACAGGGCGTGCTCCACCTGCCAGCCCTCGTAGCGCAGTGCGGTGGACAGCAGCTCGGCGAGGGTCGGCTCGTCGTCGACGACGAGGGCGCGGACGGGGGTGCCGTCTGCTCGGGACAGGGCGTCGGGGCGGCGGATGGTGGACGTCGACATGACCTCAGCGTGACGGCGCTGCCTGTCCTGCGCCTGGGCCGACCCTGTGAATCGCCTGAGCGTCAGGCCAGGGGCTGCGGGCGCTCGGGGCCCTGCAGCGCCGCGGCCAGGATCGCCTCGATGGCGAACTGGGTGGACGTCGGCAGGTCGACGCCGTCGTCGAGCAGCCACTGGACCTGCAGCCCGTCCATGACGCCGATGATCGCGCTGGCCGCGCAGTCGGCGGTCTCGCGGGACACCCTGCCCTCACCGACGGCGATCACGGCGTCCGCGATCTCGCCGCGCAGGACACGGAACCGGTCGGTGACCCAGCCGCGGGCGGGGTGGTTCTCGGTCACGGACTCGCCGGTCAGCACCGAGTAGCTCTGGACGATGCCGGGCCGGTCGACGTTCATGCGCGCGGTGCGGACCAGGTGCTGGAACAGGCCGAGGCCGCCGGGGATGTGCTGGCCCTCCAGGTCGCGGACGTCCTCCTTGTCGCGGTACTCCAGCATCTCGACCAGCAGCTGCTCCTTGGAGCCGAAGTGGTGCAGGACGCCCGCGTGCGTGATGCCGACCTGCTCGGCGACCTCGGCGAGCGAGCCGTTGTTGTACCCCTTGGACCCGAAGGTGACCGCCGCTGCGCGCAGGATCTCCGCGCGACGGTCCGCCGTGGCCTGACGGGGCTGCCGCGCGCGGCGCTTCGGCACGGCAGCGGGGGGAACGGCGTCGTCCATGACCGAAACCATACTGTGATCTTTGCACTTACTGACAAGTCAGTAAGTTGTGCTTTCATTCTCCCCAGACGACAACGCTGTCCGATCGGAGAAACCCGCAGTGTCACTCGACACGGCTCCCCAGCCGCCCACGGCTGAACGGCCCACCTCAGAGCTCTCCGCCATCTTGGCTGCCCTCAGCCTGGAGGAGAAGACCCGCCTCGTCGTCGGCGCCGGTCTGTGGTCCACCACGGCGATCCCGCACATCGGCCTGCGCGCCATGCACGTCTCGGACGGCCCCGCCGGCGTCCGCGGCATCTCGGAGTCGACCGACGAGACCTCCGCCTCCTTCCCCGCCCCGAGCGCGCTCGCCGCCACGTGGGATGTCGACCTGGCCGACCAGGTGGGCCGCGTGTTCGCCGCGGAGGCCCGCCGGCACGGTGTCGATATCGTGCTCGCCCCGCAGGTGAACCTGCAGCGCACCCCGGTCGGTGGCCGGCACTTCGAGTGCTACTCCGAGGACCCGCTGCTCACCGGCGACATCGCGGTGCACGTGGTCCGCTCCGCGCAGGACCGCGGGGTCGGCATGTGCGTCAAGCACTTCGTCGCCAACGACTCCGAGACCCAGCGCACCAGCTACCTGTCGCGCGTCGACGAGCAGACGCTGCGCGAGGTCTACCTGGCGCCCTTCGAGCGGCTGGTGCACGACGCCCAGGCGTGGTCCGTGATGAGCGCGTACTCCGGGATCGACGACGGGACCACCGCCGCGACCGCGGCCGAGCACCGCCCGCTGCTCACCGGCGTGCTGAAGGACGAGTGGGGCTTCGACGGCGTCGTCATGAGCGACTGGGTGGCCACCACGTCCGTCGCCGCCGCGGCCGAGGGCGGTCTCGACCTGCAGATGCCCGGCCCGGACGGTCCCTGGGGCGACGGGCTGCTCGACGCGGTCCGCACCGGCGAGGTCAGCGAGGCTCTCCTCGACCAGAAGGTCCTGCGCCTGCTGCGGCTCGCTCAGCGCGTCGGCGCCCTCCACGGGGTGGCGCCCTCGGGGGCGGACCGCGACCGGGTGGCCGACGTGGACGTGCGCGGCGTCCTGCGCGAGCTGGTGTCCCGGTCGATGGTGGTGCTCCGCGACGACGAGCACGCGCTGCCGGTGTCGCCCGACCAGATCACCCGGATCGCCCTGCTCGGGCCCAACGCGGTGCACCCGTTCGTGCAGGGCGGCGGGTCCGCCTTCGTCCGACCGGACCACCTGTCCACGCCCGAGGCCGCCGTGCGCGAGGCGTTCGGAGAGGTCCAGGTGGACGTGCACCCGGGTGCCGTGTCGCGCCTGCTGCCGCCCTCGCTCGACCTGGCCGGCCGGTGCACGACGCCCGCGGGGAGCGCCGGCGCGCTCGGCGAGCTGATCGACGCGGACGGGGCCGTCCTCGCGGCGGTCGACGTCACGCAGTGGAGCGGCTGGCTGCGCGAGGTGCCCGGCCCCGCGGTCGCGCTGCGGCTGCGTACCACCGTCCGGCTCGACGAGCCCGGCCGCCACGAGGTCGGCGTCGGCACGGTCGGGCGGCACCGGATCACGGTGGGCGGGCAGGTCCTGTCCACCAGCGACCGCGTGGTCGGCGCCGAGGTCATCCTCGACTCCAGCGTCAACCAGCCACCCCCCGCGACCCTCGTCATCGACGTGACCGAGCCGACGACGGTCGAGGTCGACGCCCTGGTGCAGGCCGTGCACCCGGTCGGGTACGCCAGCTTCGCCCGCGCCGAGCTGGTGCACCGCACGCCCGGCACGTCCCCGGACGAGCTCCTCGCGGTCGCCGTCGAGGCCGCCGCAGCCGCCGACCTGGCCATCGTCGTCGTCGGCACCAACGAGGAGATCGAGTCCGAGGGGTACGACCGCACGTCGCTCGCGCTGCCCGGCACCCAGGACCAGCTGGTCAAGGCCGTGCTCGCCGCCAACCCCAGGACCGTCGTCGTGGTGAACGCCGGCGCCCCCGTGCTGCTGCCCTGGCTCGACGAGGTGCCCTGCGTGCTGTGGGCGTGGCTCGGCGGTCAGGAGTGGCCGCAGGCGCTGACGGACGTGCTCACCGGCGTCACCGAGCCCACCGGGCGACTGCCCTGGACGCTGCCCGCGCACGAGTCCGACGTGCCGGTGCCGGACGCGATCCCCGTGGAAGGCGTCGTCGAGTACCACGAGGGCGTCCACGTCGGGTACCGCTCCTGGCTCCGGCTCGGCCGCACCCCGGCTGCGCCCTTCGGTCACGGCCTGGGATGGACCAGCTGGGAGTACGAGGGCGTCGCGCAGCGCCTCGACGCCGACGGCTCGGTGGTCCTGGACGTCACCGTCCGCAACACCGGCGCCCGCGATGGGCGCGAGGTGGTCCAGGTCTACGTCGAGCCACCCACGGAGGACACAGCGCGGGAAACCGCTCGTCCTTCCCGTTGGCTCGGCGGGTTCAGCGTCGTGCACGCCGCAGCCGGCGAGCACGCGGTCGTCCAGGTCCGGGTGGACGCGAAGGCGTTCCGGACGTGGGACTCGGCACGGCCCGGCTGGGTCACCCCGGCCGGTACCTATCCGCTCCGCGTCGGCCGCTCCTCGAGCGACCTGCGCCTCACGGTCGACGTGGCCCTCCCCGGTCCCCCGCCGGCCTAGCGCCACCCAGCAGCCCGACCAGCACAGCTCCGGTCCGACGAGATCCGCAGTCCCGTCGGGCCGGTACGACCAGCAGTTCCACATCCAGTGCAAGGAGGCACTCGTGAGAATCCGCAAGCTCTCGACGGTGGTCGCAACGGCGGCCACCCTCGCGCTGCTCGCCACCGCCTGCTCCGGCGGCAGTGGCACCAGCGACGACCCGACCGGCGCCGACGGCGTCTCGGACAAGATCCTGACGATCGGCATGCCGAACGGCCCGCAGCAGCCGAACCAGAACCCGCTCGCGAACGGCTCCGCGTCGCTCTCGCTCGGGTACGCGTTCGCGGTCTACGAGTCGCTCATGCAGGTCAACGAGCTCAAGCCGACGGACCCCCCGACGCCGTGGCTCGCCACGTCCGTCGAGTGGAACGCCGACTCGACGCAGGCCGTGATCACCGCCCGCGACGGCGTGAAGTGGTCCGACGGCACGGACTTCACCGCCGAGGACATCGCGTTCTCCATCCAGCTCCGCAAGGACACCAAGGAGCTGAACACCGACTTCCCCGACCAGTACGGCGACATCACGGTCGACGGCAACAAGGTCACCGTCAACTTCCTGACCGGCCAGTACGTCAACCAGGTCAAGCTGCTCAAGCTCCTCATCGTGCCCAAGCACCTGTGGGAGGGCCAGGACGCGGTGACGTGGACCGACGACGAGATGATCGGGACCGGCCCGTTCACGCTCAAGTCGTTCACGCCGCAGGCCGTCACGCTCGAGCCGAACACCGACTACTGGGGCGAGACCCCCAAGGTCGGCACCCTGCGGTACGACACGTTCAACGACAACGCGGGCCTGACCACGGCGCTCACCACCGGTGAGGCGCAGTGGGGCTGGACGTTCATCCCGGACTTCGAGAACACGTTCATCGCCAAGGACCCCGACCACTTCCACCAGGTGGCGGGCGGCGGCTTCGGCGTCGACGTGCTCTACCTGAACAACGAGACCAAGCCGTTCAACGACGTGGCGTTCCGCCAGGCGCTGAACATGGTCGTGGACCGCGCGGACATCTCGACCACCGCCGGGTACGGCGTCTGGCCGCAGATCAAGAGCGTGACCGGCCTGCCGCAGCCCTCGGGCGACGCGTTCATCTCGGACGCGTACGCGGACCAGGAGCTCTCGGTCGACGTCGACGGTGCCAAGGCGGTCCTCACGGAGGCCGGCTACACCTGGGACGGCGCGGGTGCCCTCGTGGACCCGGACGGCGAGAAGGTCGCCTTCACGCTGCAGAACCCGACCGGCTGGACCGACTACCTCGACGCGCTCGGGATCATCTCCGAGGGTGCCAAGGCGCTCGGTGTGGAGGCGCCCGTCGAGGGCGTCGTCCAGGACACCTGGTTCAACGACATCATCCCGTTCGGCAACTTCCAGGCGTCGCTGCACTGGACCGACGGGGGCTCGACGCCGTGGAACATGTACTCCAACATCATGGACGGCGCGTCCTACGTGCCGCTCGGTGAGTCGGCCACCTGGAACTTCGGTCGCTACAAGAACGACGACGTCACGAAGGCACTGGCCGACTTCAAGGCCGGCACCTCGGACAACGACCGCGCGGCTGCCCTGGACGTCGTCCAGAAGCACTTCGTGGAGGACGTCCCCGGCCTCGTGATCTGGTCGCGTCCGGCCGTCGCGCAGTACTCGACGGTCAACTACACGGGCTTCCCCACCGCTGAGGACCCGTACGCGAACCCGCAGCCGACGGGTCCGCAGGCGGCACTCATCCTGTCGAAGCTGACACCGACCGAGTAAGCCCACGCGGTACGGCGGGCGAGGTCACTCTCGCCCGCCGTACCCCGTCCCCCAAGGTGAACCCGATGAGCTCCCCGCACGAAGATCCCCCCGTCCTGCAGGCGATCGACCTGCGCAAGCACTTCCCCGTCCGCGGCTTCCGCTCGCACAAGGTCGTGCACGCCGTCGACGACGTGAACCTCGAGCTGTACCGCGGCCGCGTGGTCGCCCTGGTGGGGGAGTCGGGTTCCGGCAAGTCCACGATCGCCCGGCTGCTCGCGCAGCTCATGCCCGTCACGGGCGGCCAGATCCTGCTGCACGGCCAGGACGCCACGGTGAAGAACCGGCGGGCGTTCCACCAGTACGTGCGCAAGGTGCAGATGATCTTCCAGGACCCGTTCGGGTCGCTGAACCCCGTGCACACCGTGCGCTACATGCTCACGCGCAGCCTGAAGATCCACCGCGGACGCCTGCGCGGTGTCGAGCTGGAGGCCGCCCTCGAGGAGCTGCTGGACCGGGTGCAGCTGCGCCCGGCCGCGCGGTACATCGACAAGTTCCCGCACGAGCTCTCGGGCGGTCAGCGCCAGCGCGTGGCCATCGCCCGCGCGCTCGCGGCCGACCCCGAGGTGCTGCTCGCCGACGAGCCGATCTCGATGCTCGACGTGTCGATCCGCCTGGGCATCCTCAACCTGCTGCGCGACCTGCGGGACCGCCTGCAGCTCGCCATCCTCTACATCACGCACGACATCGCGTCGGCCCGCTACTTCGCCGACACGACGATGGTCATGTACGCCGGGCGGGTCGTCGAGAAGGGCGACTCGGAGTCCGTCACGCAGGACCCCAAGCACCCGTACACGCAGCTGCTCGTGCGCTCCGCGCCGGACCCCGACGACCTCGAGGCCCGTGCCCGGGGCGCCCGCGGGGAGGCGCCGAGCCTGGTGGCCCCACCCGCCGGCTGCCGGTTCCACCCCCGCTGCCCGTTCGCCAACGACGTCTGCCGCACGGAGGTGCCGCCGCTGATGTCCGTGGGCGAGGGCCGCGAGGCCGCCTGCTGGGGCTACGCCGACCGCGAGGACCGCCCGTCGCTGGGCTCGGTGCTCGACGCGTACGGCGAGCGGCCGGCCGTGGACATCTCCGTGCTGGAGGCCGACCGATGAGGTTCTTCGCCCGCCGCATCATCTTCTACGCGATCACCGCCTGGGCGGCGATCACCATCAACTTCTTCATCCCGCGGATCATGCCGGGCGACCCGGTGAGCGCGCTGATCGCCAAGAACCAGGGCCGGATCAGCCCCGACGCGGCCGACGCCCTGCGCGCGCTGTTCGGGCTCGACAAGGACATGTCGCTCTGGGACCAGTACCTGGCCTACTGGCGGCTGCTGCTGAGCGGCGACCTGGGCACCTCGTTCTCCTACATGGCTCCGGTGGCCGACGTGATCCGGCAGGCGCTGCCGTGGACCATCGGGCTGGTCGGCGTCGCGACGCTCATCAGCTTCACCGTCGGCACGCTCGTCGGCACGGGGATCGGCTGGCGCCGCGGCACCTGGGCGGACGGGCTGCTGCCCCTGTCCACGTTCTTCTCGGCCGTGCCGTACTTCTGGCTCGCCCTGATCGCGATCTCGCTGTTCTCGGTGACGCTCGGCTGGTTCCCCGCAAGCGCCAGCTACGACCGCAGCTCGGTGCCCAACCTGTCGTGGGAGTTCGTGGGGTCCGTCATCTACTACGGGTTCCTCCCGGCCATGACGATCGTGATCTCCTCGATCGCGGGCTGGATGCTCGGCATGCGCAACATGATGGTGACGGTGTCCTCCGAGGACTACGTGACCGTCGCGCAGGCCAAGGGCCTCAAGGAGCGGACCGTGATGATGGGCTACGCCGCCCGGAACGCGATCCTGCCGCAGGTGTCCAGCTTCGCGCTGTCGCTCGGCTTCATCGTCGGCGGCACCCTGGTCATGGAGATCGTGTTCTCCTACCAGGGCATCGGCTACTTCCTGTTCAGCGCGGTCAACGCGAAGGACTACCCCCTCATGCAGGGGTGCTTCCTGGTGATCACCTTCGCGGTGCTGCTCGCCAACATGCTGGCCGACGTCGCCTACGGCTTCCTCGACCCCCGTACGCGTCAGGAGGGCTGACATGACCGTCGACGCCGCACTGCTCGAGGACCTCGAGGTCGTGCCCGACGCCGCCGGCCCCCACCAGGGCAAGCGCCGGTTCCTGTTCATGCGCAACGCGAAGGCGCTCACCGGCCTGGTGATCCTCGGGTTCTTCTTCCTCATCGCCCTCATCGGGCCGTGGATCGCGCCGTACGACCCGAACGAGCGGTCCTCGGCCATCCTGCAGTCGCCCTCGTGGCAGCACCTCATGGGCACCACGCACCAGGGGCAGGACATCATGAGCCAGCTCATCCTGGGCACCCGCAGCGTGCTGGTGGTGGGGTTCGTGGCCGGCACGGTGGCCACGGTGATCGGCGTGATCGTCGGCGTCACCGCGGGCTACATCGGCGGGTTCGGCGACGAGACCCTGTCCGCGCTGTCCAACGTGTTCCTGGTGATCCCGCAGCTGCCGCTCATCATCATCATCGCCGGCCAGCTGCCGTCCGCCGGCGGCCTGACGGTGGCGCTGGTCATCGCCGCGACCGGCTGGGCCTGGGGCGCCCGCGTCCTGAGAGCCCAGACGCTCTCGCTCCGGAAACGCGACTTCGTCGAGGCGGCACGCGCCAACGGCGAGAGCACCTGGCGGATCATCTCCGCGGAGATCCTGCCCAACCTCACGGCCATCATCGCCGCAGGGTTCGTCGGCACCGTCGGGTTCGCCGTCCTGTCGCAGATCACGCTCTCGTTCGTCGGCATCACGCCCACCAACGAGTGGAACTGGGGCACGGTCCTGTACTGGGCGCAGGCGCAGCTGGCCCTGCAGCGCGGTGCGTGGTGGTGGTTCGTGCCCGCCGGTCTGCTCATCGCCCTGCTCGGCATGGCGCTCACGCTCATCAACTTCGGGATCGACGAGTTCGTCAACCCGCGCCTGCGGTCGGTCGGCCTGAACGCCCGGTCGATGCGCAAGCGCAAGATCCGCCCGCGCATCGGCTTCACGCCGGTGGTCCACGAGGCCAAGGAGGACCGAGCATGAGTGCCGTCGTCACCACCCAGCGCGCGTTCCGTTCCGGGGCGGCGGCCACCGATCCCGTGCTGGAGATCAAGAACCTGTCGGTCGACTACGGGTACGACGACGACCCGACGCACGTGCTGCGCCAGGTGTCGCTGACCCTCAACCGGGGCGAGGTGCTCGGCCTGGCCGGCGAGTCCGGCTGCGGCAAGTCGACGCTCGCGTACGCGGCGACCCGGCTGCTGCCCCCGCCCGGCCTGATCACCGGCGGGGAGGTCATCTTCACCGACCGGTCCGGGCAGCAGACCGACATCCTCACGCTCAGCGACCCCGAGCTGCGGGCCGCAAGGTGGCAGGACCTGGCCATCGTGTTCCAGGGCGCGATGAACTCCCTCAACCCGGTGTACAGGATCGGGCGGCAGATCGCCGACGCCATCACCGCGCACCTGCCCGGCGTCACCAAGAAGGAGGCCCTGGAGCGGGCCGCCGGGATGCTCGAGCTCGTCGGGATCTCCGCCGACCGCCTGCGCGACTATCCCCACCAGCTCTCGGGCGGCATGCGGCAGCGCGTGATGATCGCGATGGCCCTCGCGCTGGACCCGCAGGTGCTCATCATGGACGAGCCGACGACGGCCCTCGACGTGGTCATGCAGCGGCAGATCGTGGAGCAGATCGCGGAGCTGCGCGACCGGCTCGGGTTCTCGGTCATCTTCATCACGCACGACGTCTCGCTGCTCATCGAGATCGCCGACCGGATCGCCATCATGTACGCCGGCGAGATCGTCGAGGACGCCGGAGCGCAGGACATGTACCGCCGGCCGCGGCACCCCTACTCCGACGCCCTGCTGCACTCGTTCCCGCCCCTGCGCGGACCGCGGCGTGAGCTGACCGGCATCCCGGGATCGCCCCCGGACATGTCGAACCTGCCCACGGGCTGCCCGTACCGGGACCGCTGCGCGTTCGTGTTCGACGCCTGTGCCGTGGTCACCCCGGAGCTCGTCGCGCCCGCGGTCGAGGGAGACGACCCGCGCCGGTCGGTCGCCTGCCTGCGGCACGACCCCGCGGCCGTCGCCGCCGCCGGGTTCCAGCCGCAGCCGGTGCCGGTCGAGCTCCAGGTCCGCTGAGCCCCGCCCTGCCCCCGGCTCCCTCTCCACAGGGCTGCTAGCCGGGGGCGGGGCGGCCCTGCTCCTTCCTGCGCGGCGACGCCCGCAGGTGCACCCGCTCGCCCTGCGTGCCGAAGATGACCAGCAGCTCCACCGGCCCCGGTCCCTCGTTGGCGAACCAGTGGGGCACGCGCGTGTCGAACTCGGCGGCCTCGCCGGGAGGGAGCACCAGGTCGTGCTCGCCGAGCACCAGCCGCAGCTGCCCGTCGATGACGTACAGCCACTCGTACCCGTCGTGGGTGTTCAGCTCCGGCTCGGGCGTCGGCGCTGCGGGAGGCAGGACCAGCTTGTAGACGAGCATCCCGCCCGACCGCCGCGACAGGGGGATGACGGTCTTGCCGTGCTCGGTGACCGGGCGGGGGTGGATGCGCGGGTCACCCGTCGCGGGCGCTCCGACCAGCTCGTCCAGCGGCACGCGGTACAGCCCGGCGAGCGGGACGAGCAGCTCCAGCTGCGGACGGCGGGTGCCGGACTCGAGCCGCGACAGGGTGCTCACGGAGATGCCGGTGCCGTCCGACGCCTGGGCCAGGGTCAGTCCGCGCTGCTGCCGGACCGCGCGGAGCCGGGGGCCGACCGTGCGCATCAGCTGGTCGATGTCGTCCACGGGTTCACTTTGCCACTTCGGCAAGGATGCTTGCCGGTCGGACGGGAGCAGTCTGATGCTTGCCGCATGAGAGACGCGATCGTCATCGGTGGTGGGGCTGCGGGCCTGAGCGGGGCGGTGACCCTGGCGCGGGCCCGGCGGTCGGTCCTGGTGCTCGACGGCGGAACGCCCCGGAACGCGCCCGCCGAGGGAGTGCACGGGGTCCTCGGTCAGGAGGGCGTGCCGCCGCTGGTGCTCCTGGAGCGTGGCCGGGCCGAGCTGGTCGGCTACGGCGGGTCGGTGCGGACCGGCAGGGTGGTGGCCGCGGAGCGCGACGGCGACGGCTTCGTCGTGACGCTCGACGACGGCAGCTCCGAGCGGGCGCGACGCCTGCTGGTGGCCACCGGGCTCGTCGACGAGCTGCCGGACGTCCCCGGCCTGCGGGAGCGCTGGGGCCACGACGTGCTGCACTGCCCCTACTGCCACGGCTGGGAGGTGCGCGACCAGCCGATCGGGGTGCTCGGCACCTCGGAGCGGTCGGTGCACCAGGCGCTGCTGTTCCGGCAGTGGTCGGACGACGTGGTGCTCCTCCAGCACACCGCGCCGGAGCCGACGCCCGAGCAGGCCGACCAGCTGGCCGCGCTCGGGATCCGCGTGGTGCCCGGTGTCGTCGCGGAGGTGCTGTCGACCGACGGCCGGCTCACCGGGGTACGGCTGGAGTCCGGAGAGGTTGTCGCGCGGTCGGCGCTCACCGTCATGCCGCGGTTCGTCGCGCGCCTCGACGGGCTGGCCGGCCTGGGACTCGTGGCGGTCCCGCACGAGATGGGCGTCGGCGAGCACGCCGCGGCGGACCTCATGGGGGCGTCGAGCGTCCCGGGCGTGTGGCTGGCGGGGAACGCGACCGACCTCATGGCCCAGGTCACGGGCGCGATGGCGGCCGGCACGCGCGCGGCGGCAGCGCTCAACGTGGACCTGATCGCGGAGGACACCGCCCGCGCGGTCGCGGCAGCCCGCGGAGCGTGACCGGGGGCGAGAACAACGTGGGTGGCGTTATGGGACCGCAGAACGCCACCCAGGTTGTTCTCGTCGGGGCGTGCGCGACCCCGGGGCATCCACAGGTCAAGAGAGGGTCATGTCCAGGCGGTCCCCAGCCCCGGAGAGTGACATGGGTGTCGAGCGCAGGACCACATAGCCGGGAGGCACGCCATGAGCACGGTGACCGCAGACGCAGGGCACGACCCGTGGCTGACCGCCAGCGTCCGGCCCGCCGGGTCGTTCGGCCGCGCCGACGTCGGCCGCCTCCGGGCGCTGCTGGGCGCGCTGTCGGCGACGGCGTCGCTGGTGGTGCTCGACCTGGCCGCGGTGAGCCTGCGCAGCGGTCGGGCCGCGGACGCGATCGACGAGGCGGGGTGGGAGCTCGAGCGTCGTGGTGGCTGCCTGCTGTGCATCAACGCCGACGACGACGTCCGGGCCCGGCTCGGCGGCTGCCGGCACGCGGTGGTCGTCGGACCGGGCGAGCCGACGCCGTTCCCGTGACCGGTGCTCGCACAGCGGTACGGGACGCGGTGCACCCGTCCGGGTGACCTACCGTTGTCCGGGTGAGCGACACCCCCGTCCTGCCTGCTCCCGTGCGACCGGTCCCGGCCGCACGGGACCGCCGTGGCGCGGTCGTGGCGGGTGCGCTCCTGGTCGCGGTGCTCTCGTTCGCGGGTGTCGTCGTCCTGTACCGGGTGTTCGTGGAGACGCTGGCCGGTCAGCAGGTGGAGAACGCCGCGTTCCAGGGTGCGCTGTACGGACAGACGCAGCTGTGGCGCGTGGCCGAGCGCGTGCTCGACGTGGTGTCGGTCGGGTTCATCGCGATCGTCCTGCTCGCCGCCATGCTGATCGCCGCGCTGCGTCGGCGCTGGTCGCTCGCCGTCCAGGTGGCGGTGCTGATGATCGGCGCCAACCTCACCACCCGCGTCCTCAAGAACTGGGTGTTCTACCGGCCCGAGCTCGGCGTCGAGGCCAGCTACGGCAACACCCTGCCGAGCGGCCACACCACCGCGGCGGCCTCGGTCTCGGCGGCCCTGCTGCTGGTGGTGCCCCCGCGGGGGCGTCCGTGGGCGGCGGTGCTCGGTGCGGGCTACACCACCGCCACCGGGGTCTCGACGCTCATCGGCCAGTGGCACCGGCCCTCGGACGTCGTCGCAGCCGTGCTCGTCGTGCTCGCGTGGACCGCGATCGCGTGCGCGCTGGTGGCGCTGACCCCCGCGCGGGCGTCGACGGCGACCGGTGCCCTCCGCCTCGCGAACGACCGCCCGCCGACGCCCGCGACGATGCGTGCCGTCGTCGCGGGGCTGCTCGTCGTCGGCGCCGCGGCGGGGGCGTCGGCCGTCGTCGCGCTCTCGCACACCTGGGAGAACCGGGACGGCCTGGGGGCTCGCGCGGAGGAGGTCACCGCGTACCTGGGCGGCGCCGCGGGCGCTCTGATGGCGTCGTGCCTGGCGTTCGCGCTCATGCTGGTGCTGCGGCAGGCCGCGGCATCGCGATTGCCGCGGGCTTGACGCCACGCCGTAGAGTCCCCAGCGGTGAACGAGACGCGGGCCGTCCGGCCCGTCGATGTCTGAGAAGGGCCTGACGGATGTCTGCAGGGCGCAAGCTCGTGATCGTGGAGTCGCCTGCCAAGGCGCGCACGATCGCCGGGTACCTCGGCGAGGAGTACGACGTCGAGGCGAGCGTCGGGCACATCCGCGACCTGCCCCAGCCCTCGGAGCTGCCCGCGGACATGAAGAAGGGTCCGTTCGGCAAGTTCGCGGTCGACGTCGACAACGGCTTCGCGCCGTACTACGTGGTCGACGCCGACAAGAAGAAGAAGGTCAGCGAGCTCAAGAAGCTCCTCAAGGAGTCGGACGAGCTCTTCCTGGCCACCGATGAGGACCGCGAGGGCGAGGCCATCGCCTGGCACCTGCTGCAGGAGCTCAAGCCGAAGGTCCCGGTCAAGCGCATGGTGTTCCACGAGATCACCCGCGAGGCCATCCAGCGCGCCCTGGCCAACACCCGCGAGCTGGACGACCGGCTGGTCGACGCGCAGGAGACCCGCCGCATCCTCGACCGGCTGTACGGGTACGAGGTCAGCCCGGTCCTGTGGCGCAAGGTCCGGCAGGGTCTGTCCGCCGGCCGCGTGCAGTCCGTCGCGACGCGGCTGGTGGTCGAGCGCGAGCGCGAGCGCATGGCGTTCGTCGCCGCCGACTACTGGGACGTGACGGGGACGTTCGCGGTGGAGGACGGCGCCGAGCCGTCGTTCAACGCGCGGCTCTCTTCTGTCGACGGGCGTCGCGTCGCCACGGGACGGGACTTCGCCGACAACGGCCAGCTGCGCGCCGCCGACGTCGCGCACCTGGACGAGGCCCGGGTGACCTCGCTCGTCGCCGGGCTCGCGGAGGCGTCGTTCTCCGTCGCGTCGCTCGAGACCAAGCCGTACACCCGCCGCCCCGCCGCGCCGTTCACCACGTCGACGCTGCAGCAGGAGGCGTCGCGCAAGCTGCGGATGGCGTCGCGAGCCACCATGCGCACCGCGCAGGGGCTGTACGAGAACGGCTACATCACCTACATGCGTACGGACTCCTCGTCGCTGAGCACGCAGGCGATCGACGCCGCGCGGCGCCAGGCGTCCGAGCTGTACGGCCCCGAGTACATCCCCGACGCGCCCCGCGTCTACACGGGCAAGGCGAAGGGCGCGCAGGAGGCCCACGAGGCGATCCGCCCCGCCGGCGACCACTTCCGGACCCCCGCGCAGGTGGCCAAGGAGCTGTCGGGCGACCAGTTCCGGCTCTACGAGCTGATCTGGAAGCGCACGGTGGCCTCGCAGATGGCCGACGCCCGCGGGCAGACCGCCTCGGTCCGCCTCGGCGCCACGGCGGCCGACGGCACCGACGTCCTCTTCTCCGCGTCGGGCACCGTCATCACGTTCCGCGGGTTCCTCGCGGCGTACGAGGAGGGCCGCGACGACTCCCGGTACGACTCGTCGGAGGAGGGTGCGGCCGAGAAGAGCGACGCCCGGCTGCCGAAGATGGCCGAGGGCGACCCGCTGTCGGCGTCGGACCTCTCCGCCGACGGCCACCGCACGTCCCCGCCGCCGCGCTTCACCGAGGCCTCCCTGGTCAAGGCGCTGGAGGAGCGCGGGATCGGCCGCCCGTCCACCTACGCCGCCACGATCTCCGTGATCCAGGACCGCGGGTACGTGACCGGTCGCGGGCAGGCGCTCGTGCCCTCGTGGCTGGCGTTCGCCGTCACGCGGCTGCTCGAGGAGAACTTCGACTGGCTGGTCGACTACGACTTCACCGCCGAGATGGAGCAGGACCTCGACGCCATCGCGGCCGGGGACAAGGACCGGGTGGCGTGGCTGTCGCGGTTCTACTTCGGCGACGGGTCCGGCAACGAGGAGGGCGAGGGTCTGCGTGACCTCGTCGCGAACCTCGGCGACATCGACGCCCGCGAGGTCAACTCGATCCCGATCGGCGAGGGCATCGTGCTGCGCGTCGGCCGGTACGGCCCGTACCTCGAGGACTCTCTCGCGGAGCCGGCCGAGGACGGCACCACCCGGCGCGCGTCCGTCCCCGAGGAGCTGGCTCCCGACGAGCTCACCGTGGCCAAGGCCCGCGAGCTGCTGGAGACGCAGCCCGAGGGCGACCAGGTGCTCGGCACGGACCCCACGACCGGCACCCAGATCGTCGCGCGCAACGGCCGCTACGGCCCCTACGTGACCGAGCTCCTGCCCGAGCCGGAGATCGACACGTCCCTGTCGGCCGCCGCGCAGAAGCGGGCTCTCGCGGCCGCGCCGAAGCCCCGCACGGCGTCGCTGCTCAAGACCATGTCGCTGCAGTCGGTGACGCTGGACGACGCCCTCCTGCTCCTGTCGCTGCCCCGCGTGGTCGGCGTGGATCCCGAGTCGGGGACCGAGATCACCGCGCAGAACGGCCGCTACGGCCCGTACCTGAAGAAGGGCACGGACTCGCGCACCCTCGCGTCCGAGGAGGCCCTCTTCACGACGACGCTGGACGAGGCGCTGGCCATCTACGCCCAGCCCAAGCGCGGCCGCGGCGCCACGTCCGCGCCCCCGCTGCGCGAGCTCGGTGACGACCCGACCTCCGAGAAGCCGATCACCGTCAAGGAGGGGCGCTTCGGCGCCTACGTCACCGACGGGGTCACCAACCGGACCCTGCCGCGGGATCTCACGCCCGAGACGATCACGCGCGAGCAGGCCATCGAGCTGCTCGTGGAGAAGCGCGCGTCGGCCCCGGCGAAGAAGAAGGCACCCGCCAAGCGCGCACCGGCCAAGAGCAAGGCCGCCGCGAAGAAGTAGGGGCGCCCGCCGCGCTAGGTTGTCGACCATGGCAGACCGCGCTGAAGACCCCCGCACCGCACCACCGATCCGCTGGGGCATCCTCGGCGCCGGCAACATCGCCGCGACGTTCGCGTCGGCCGTCAACGCGCACACCCGCGCGCAGCTGGTCGCCGTCGGCTCGCGCAACAAGGACCGCGCCGAGCGGTTCGCCACGGCGCACCACATCCCGACCACCCACGTCGGCTACCGCGAGCTGGTCGAGGACACGCAGGTCGACGCCGTCTACATCGCGACCCCGCACTCCGAGCACAAGGAGCAGGCGCTGCTGGCCATCAAGGCCGGCAAGCACGTGCTCGTCGAGAAGGCGTTCACGCGCAACGCGGGCGAGGCGCAGGAGGTCTTCGACGCGGCGCAGGCCGCCGGTGTCTTCGTCATGGAGGCGATGTGGACGCGGTTCCTGCCGCACGTCTACGCGCTCCACCAGGTCATCGACGCCGGGGAGATCGGCGAGATCATCAACCTCTCGGCCGACCACGGCCAGGCGTTCACGTACGACCCGAAGAGCCGGCTGTTCGACCCGGCGCTGGCCGGCGGCGCCCTGCTGGACCTGGGCGTGTACCCGGTGTCGTTCGCGCACGACTTCCTCGGGGTCCCGGACTCCGTGCACGCGGTGGGGCAGCTCACTACGACCGGCGTCGACGGACAGATCTCGATGGTCCTGTCCTACGGCGAGCGCGCGCAGGCCACGCTGTCGACGACGATGTGGGCCAAGACGCCGACGATGGCGCTCATCTCGGGGACCGAGGGCAACATCGTGGTCAAGGGCAGCTTCTACGCGCCGACCTCGTTCCACGTGCGACGCCTCGACGGCCGGGTGTGGGAGTTCGACCAGCCCGGCGCCAAGGGCCTGCAGTACGAGGCCGCCGAGGTGGCCCGCCGCGTGGCCGCGGGCGAGACGCAGAGCCCGCGCATGACGTGGGACAACACCCTCGAGGTGCTGCGGACCATGGACGCCGTCCGCGCGCAGATCGGCGTGGCGTACCCGGGGGAGTGATGTCTGCCCCGGCGGCTACCCTGGCGCAGTGACACCTGCCGCCGGCCTCTTCCTCTCCTTCGAGGGCGGTGACGGCGCCGGCAAGTCCACGCAGGCGCGTCTCCTGGGCGAGTGGCTGACCGGGCTGGGCCGGGAGGTCGTGCTCACGCGTGAGCCGGGCGGCACCGAGCTGGGCGTCCTGCTGCGCGACGCGGTCCTGCACGGCGACCACGTCGACGCCCGGACCGAGGCGCTCCTGTACGCCACGGACCGCGCGCACCACGTGGCCTCGCTGGTCCGCCCTGCCCTGGCGCGCGGCGCGGTGGTCGTCACCGACCGCTACCTCGACTCCTCCGTCGCCTACCAGGGGAGCGGCCGTGACCTGGGGGCCGACGAGGTCGAGCGCCTCTCGCTGTGGGCCGTCGACGGTCTGCTCCCGGCCCTCACGGTCCTGCTGGACCTGGACCCGGTGGCCGGCAAGGCCCGGCTGACGGGCGACCCCGACCGGCTCGAGCGCGCGGGCGACGAGTTCCACCGCCGGACGCGCGACGCCTTCCTCGGCCGGGCCGCGGCCGAGCCGGGACGCTGGCTCGTGCTGGACGCGACGCGACCGGTCGACGAGCTCGCCGCCGCTGTGCGGGAACGCGTGGCCCCGCTGGTCGGGGTCACGCCGTGACCAGCGTCTGGGACGACGTCGTCGGCCAGGAGCCCGCGGTCGAGGTGCTGCGGCACGCCATCGAGGACCCCGCGGCGATGACGCACGCGTGGCTGCTCACCGGCCCTCCGGGCTCCGGGCGCTCCAACGCGGCGCGCGCGTTCGCCGCGGCGCTGCAGTGCGTGACGGGCGGCTGCGGCGTCTGCCACGACTGCACGACGACCCTGCGCGGTCTGCACCCGGACGTCACGGTCGTCGCCACCGAGGGCGTGTTCATCCGCGCCGAGACCGCCCGCCCGCTGGTCGAGCTCGCCCAGCGGTCGCCCGCCCAGGGCCGTCACCGGGTCATCATCATCGAGGACGCCGACCGCCTGAACGACACCAGCGGCAACGCGCTGCTCAAGGCCATCGAGGAGCCCGCCGGCCGCACGGTCTGGGTGCTCTGCGCGCCCAGCCCGCAGGACGTCCTGGTCACCATCCGCTCCCGCTGCAGGTCGGTGGCGCTGCGGGTCCCGCCAGTCGACGCGGTGGCGGCGCTGCTGGTGTCCCGGGACGGGATCGACCCCGAGGTGGCCGCGATCGCCGCCCGTGCGGCGCAGAGCCACGTGGGGATCGCCCGACGGCTGGCGCGGGACCCGGAGGCCCGTGCGCGGCGGTCGGCGGTGCTGGGCATCGCGGCGAAGATCCGCGGCGTCGGCGACGCGGTGCTGGCCGCGGGCGAGCTCGTCGAGACCGCGCAAGCCGACGCCAAGGCAGCGACCGAGCAGCGGGACGCGCAGGAGAAGGCGGAGCTGCTCCGGTCGATGGGCGCGGAGGGCGCGGCGACGCTGCCCCCGGCGCTGCGCACCCAGGTCCGGCAGCTCGAGGAGGACCAGAAGCGCCGAGCCACCCGTGCGCAGCGGGACGTGCTCGACCGCGCGATGGTCGATCTGCTGTCCCTCTACCGCGACGTCCTCGTGGTGCAGCTGAGCGCCGGCGTGGAGCTGGTGAACATCGAGCACACCCGGTCGGTGCACGCCCTGGCCGAGGCCAGCACCGCGGAGCAGACCCTGCGGCGGATGGACGCGGTCGGCCAGGCCCGGACCCGGCTCGCGGGGAACGTCGCCCCGCTGCTCGCCGTCGAGGCGATGGCCGTGGCGCTGCGCCCCCAGGGGTGAGCCACGGATGTGCAGATCGGGTGAGGGCTGACGTCCCTGGCCGCACCTCGCGGCTGACGCTCAGAAACCGCCGCTACCGTGGGCGCATGCCGCTCTCCGCCAGCCTTGTCGCGCCCTCGATCGCGCGGCACCGGCTCGCCGTCGCCGTCGTATCTGCGGCGCTCGTGGTCGTCGTGCTCCTCGCCGGGTGCGTCGCCCCGAAGAACCAGGCGGCCGGTCCCGTGCCCGGAGCGACCACCGCGTCCCCGTCCGCCGAGGCGACCGGCGACCTGGCCCGGTACTACGGCCAGCAGCTCGAGTGGACGACGTGCGAGCAGGGCGAGTGCGCCACGGCGCAGGTGCCGATGGACTACGCCGACCCGGCCGGTCCGTCGATCGAGCTGGCGCTCGCACGGGCTCGCGCCACGGGCGGGGAGCCGATCGGCTCTCTCCTGCTCAACCGCGGCGGCCCGGGTGCGTCGGGCGTCGACTTCGTCGCGCAGGCGTCGTCCATGGTGAGCGCCGACGTGAAGCGGCAGTACGACCTGGTCGGCTTCGACCCGCGCGGCGTGCAGCGCTCCAGCCCGGTCGAGTGCGTCGACGCTGCCGGGCTGGACGAGATCATCGCCTACGACCCGGACTACTCCACCGACGCCGGCATCCAGGACGTCATGGACCTGTACGGCGAGCTCGGTGCGGCGTGCCAGGAGAACACCGGCCAGGCGCTCGCGCACGTCGACACCGTCAGCGCAGCTCGCGACCTCGACGTCCTGCGCGCGGCGCTGGGCGACGACACGCTCACCTACCTCGGCTTCTCCTACGGCACCTCGCTCGGCGCCACCTACGCGTCGCTCTTCCCCGAGAAGGTCGGCCGCCTCGTGCTCGACGGCGCGCTGCCGCCCACGCTGACGTCCGCGGAGGCGTCCGAGGGGCAGGCGGTCGGCTTCGAGAACGCCCTGCGCGCCTACGTCGCCGACTGCCAGGCCGGTCCGCGGTGCCCGCTGGACGGGTCGCTGGACGACGGTCTGGCCGAGGTCCGGGAGATGCTCGACCGCGCGCAGGACAACCCCCTGCCCACGGGCACCGACCGTGAGCTCACCCGGTCGCTGGCCTTCTACGGCATCGCGCTCCCGCTGTACGCGCAGTCGTACTGGCCGTACCTGACGCAGGCGCTGACGCTCGCGCTGCAGGAGAACGACGGCTCCTTGCTGCTCCAGCTGGCCGACCAGTACTCCGACCGGACCGCCGACGGGACGTTCAGCACCAACTCGACCGTGGCGTTCTACGCGATCAACTGCCTGGACAGCCGCAGCCCTGCCGACGTCGCGACGATGCGCGCCGAGGCCGCCCAGATCGAGGCGGCCGCGCCGACCGTCGGCTACTTCTTCGGCTACGGCGGCACCGTCTGCGCGCAGTGGCCGGTCCCCGAGGTCGGCGGCCTCGACTCCTACGCCGCCGAGGGCGCCGCGCCGATCCTGGTCGTCGGGACCACCAACGACCCTGCGACGCCGTACGTGTGGGCCGAGCAGCTGGCCGACCTGCTGTCCTCCGGCGTGCTGCTGACCTACGAGGGCGAGGGCCACACCGCGTACGGCTCGTCGAACGAGTGCATCGCCGACTCCGTCGACGCCTACCTGCTCTCCGGCACCGTCCCCGCGGAGGGCACGCGCTGCTGAGTTGCCGGGCGCGGGCGACTGCGCGACGGTGACCCGATGGCACTCCCCTTGGTGGCCCGGTCGCTGCTGCTCGGTTGCGCCGCCGGCGCGCGCTCGTCGCTCGGACCGGGCGGCCCGACGATCTCCGGCCGGCACCGACCTCTCGTACGCAGCATCGCGGCGCTCGGCGTCCTCGGCGAGATCGTCGCGGACAAGCTCCCCGTGGCACCCAGCCGGCTCGCCCACGGCGGCGCGCTCGTCCGCGCCGCGTCGGGAGCGATCGGTGGCGCCCTGCTCGCGAGGCGTGTCCACGCCGGCACCGTCGCCCCCGCGCTGATCGGTGCGCTCGGCGGGCTGGCCGGTGCGTACGGGGGAGCGGCGTGGCGGTCGAGGGCGCGCCTCCCGGACTGGCGGGCCGCACTGCTCGAGGACGCCGTGGCGCTCACCGCGACCGCGCTCGCCTGCGTGCCGGGCTCGCTTTGGAGCGACGGGGATCGTCCGGGTACAGTGGGCGGGCTCGCCGAGGTCCACGGACCGCGACGACGCCGCCTTAGCTCAGTCGGCAGAGCGTCTCACTCGTAATGAGAAGGTCAAGAGTTCGATTCTCTTAGGCGGCTCCGACACGAAGGCCCCGTGAC
Source organism: uncultured Cellulomonas sp. (assembly GCF_963527515.1). NCBI lineage: Bacteria > Bacillati > Actinomycetota > Actinomycetes > Micrococcales > Cellulomonadaceae > Cellulomonas > uncultured Cellulomonas sp. The sequence continues at coordinate 80,075 of NZ_CAURTV010000003.1, forward strand.
CAGCGGAAACGCTGGTGCGGGGCCTTCGTCATGTGCAGAGTGGCGACGGGTGCGGCGCCTCGTGGTGCCAAACTTGGTGCCAACGCGGTGCCGTGAGGCCCTCGTGTACCGCGCCGTCAGCCAATCCGGCGCGTACCAGTGAGGAGTCCTGTTGCCCTCTTCCATGAGCGAGTTGGAACGCGCAGCTGTTCAGCTGTGGGAGGCGAAGAGGCTGGCCGAGTACGACGACGTTGTGCATGGTCGGCTAGCGCTCCTCTTGTTGGACAACGCCGCAGAGACCTCCCTGATGCGGTCGGCGAAAAGTTCGTTCATCTACGCCGAGGCGTACGGGAACATGGCGTACCTGCTGCGTGATCTCGATCCAGACGATGCCGAGGGGCAGCAGCTAAAGCGCGACATCGACGCGAAGTCACTGTCGAAGCGGCGGCGCAAGCAAGTTGAGCGGAACTTCGACGACCTCGTCGACTACGTCTTCGGCCGCGACGGCCTCGGCCTGGAGCCAGAGTTCGCGGAGTGCCTCAAGATCCTGCACCGGTACCGGAACGCGGCGTACCACCGTGACAGCGTTCGACCGGATGTCCTCGGGCCAGCGGTGCAGATCTACTTCTTCCTCTGCTGCCACCTGGTGAGGAGTGAGCGCCACGTCGTCCACGAGATCGCCGCCATCCCGCCGTCAGTTGCGGAGATCTTCGGGGACCGCATGCCGGTCACGACCTGGCCGGGCGGCGCGATGGACAGCGCGGACCTTGCGCGGGAGTTGGCCGACTTCTTCTTGACCTCCAGGGGACTGGACCATGTTGGGGTGGCAGTGGCTCTTTCGGATCACTTGCTTGCTCGCCTTGGAGACCTCGATCGCGACCTAGTGAAGGTCGCTGAGAGCATCCCTCCGGGGATCAACCGGCGGGCCGTGCTACAGCTCGTCCAGCAAGCGCCGGTCGATCGGGAGGACTACGACAAGGATCCTCCAGCCGACTTCTGGACCCGCTCGGTGCCGGTCACCGAGGAGACTCTGACGCAGTGGAGATCGGCATCAGCGGGCCTTCGCGGGGTCGATGGCGCATACCAGGCCCTGAGAGAGTTCGCGGCCGTCGAGCAACCGCTCGAACGACTCGAGGAACCAGTCGGTCGCTTCGTCCTGTCTATCGACCGGGCAGAGCAGCAAGCCTTCGACGACTGGCGCGGTAGATGACCCGAGATCGCCAGGTGGATCGAGACAACCGGTCGGTCACGACCATGGTCGACGAGTGGGTACTTGGAATACCCGGCGACGAGGTCTCCTAGTGACCCTCTTGAACCCGCCGCAAGAGGTTCGACATGGTCTCAGCGGCTCCACGCTTCTCACCCTCGGCCAGATGCCCGTAGACGTCCTTCGTGATGGCGATGCTGGCATGTCCCAACACCTCAGACACGACGTGCAGCGGGGTGCCGCCGGTGAGCATCAACGACGCACCGCTATGGCGGAGTTCGTGCGCGTGCCAGTGGCCCAGCCCAGCCTGCCGAGCGAGGCGGGAGAAGACTCGGGACACGTTGTCGGGATCGAGCATGGTCCCGACCTCGGACGTGAAGACCAGACCGGTCTCGGTCCACGCACGGCCCAGATGTTCACGCTCGTTGTCCTGACGTTCGCGGTGGCGCTCGAGCGCGGTCACAACGTCCGGTGAGAGGTAGAGAGTTCGCACAGCGCGCGCCGTCTTCAACTCGCCGAGAACGAGCATGGTCCGGTGATTGTCGCCGCCGCGGTGGTTCTTCACGCGCTTGACCCCGTGTGTGACTCGGAGCGTCAACCTCGTCGAGTCGAGGTTGGCCCACTTCAGACCGAGGGCCTCGCCGCGCCTCAGCCCGAAGGTCAGCATCAGGATAAAGAGCGCTTCGAGCCGGTGCCCTTGGATCTCGTCCAAGAGCCTGTGGGCCTCGTCGATGGTCAGGGTCCGCCCCGGCGCTCGGCGAAGCCGTGGTGGTGTTGAGAGGCCGGCGACGTTGCGGTCAACCAGGCCCTCGCGTTCGGCGGTCTTCAAAGCGCGGCGCAGCACGGTTCGCATCAGCACGACGCTGCTCGGCTTGTATCCAGCAGCCCTCTTGCCAGCCAGCAGCTCGTCGACGTGCTGGACCGTCAGCTGAGAGAGCACGTGGTGGCCGAGGGCGGGCCGGATGTGCAGCCGGACCGTGTTGGCGTAGCTGTCCAACGTGGAATCCGCGACGCTGCCGGGCAGTGTCAGGTTCACCCAACGGTCCAAGAACGCCGCCACGGTGAGCCGTTGGCTCTTCGGCGCTTTGTTGGTGGCGATGTCCTGCTGAAGAGCTCGGATCTTCAAGACGACCTCGGCGCGGGTTCTCCCAGTGAGCTTCTTGCGGCGCCGCTTACCATCGATGCCGCGCCCGAGGTCGACCTGGCCTCGCCAGACGTTGCCCTCGCGGTACACGCTCGCCTCACCCGGGGCGCGCCGTTCGGCCATGGGTCACGACCTGGAGCGAAGGCCCTCGACGTAGGCGTCGAGTGCGTCGACGGGGACCCGGCGGCAGGCGCCGATCTTCACGCTCTCGAGGGTGCGGGTGAGGATCAGCTCGTAGACTTTGCTGCGGCTGATGCCCAGCGCGCGGGCGGCTTCGTCCGGAGTGAGCAGAACCTTGGCGCCGGTGGTGGCCATCGTCAGTGTCCGTTCGTGACAGGGCTCGCCGGGAGGTCGGCAATGTAGCGCTCGAGGTCGGGGCGGCGGACTCGGCGCAGGCGTTCGCCAACGAGAACGGACGGGAGCCGGCCCGAGGTGAGCAGGCTGTAGACGGTGTCGCGGCCGCAGCCGAGCTCGGCGGCGACGTCCGCGACGGACAGCAGCATCCGGGCGCGCGGTGCCTCGTCGACATGCAGGGTGCTCATCGGGGCTCCTACCGGTAGATCCCAGTCGGGGACGAGGCCGGGCCGTGGGCGATGACGCGCTGCGCGCTGGCGATGGTGAGGTTCGCTTGCCGTCGGGGCAGGCCGGCGGTCACGGCGGCGTCGACGAGCGCGTCGAGGTCGGCGATGCCGGCCTCGGTGGCGCGGCAGGCGGCCCAGAACAGGGCGTTGTTCCGGTTGCCGGTCGGCTGTCGGGCTACGTGCGATGCGAGCCACGCGGTGCGCTGCTCGTCGGACACGTCGCGGGGCTCGCGCCGCGGTGCGCAGGGAGCCGGCGGTGCGATGAGGTGGGTGACGCGGGCCCAGTCGAGCGGCTGGCCGGGAGCCTTGACGGCGCGGATGACTTCGTACCGACGCGAGTACGCCTTCGTCTGCCCGAGGGACGGCGGCAGGAGGACGTACCCGCCGGTCGCGCGAAAGTCGATGTGGTGGTCACGCAGCGACCCGTTGCGCTGGTTCGTGCCGGGGTAGTGCAGGTGCAAGCCGCCGGACGGGGTGCGGATGGCGCGCTGCCACCCGTCGAGCGCTCCAGCGACCGTCGCACGACGGTAGGCGGCCCAGCCGTTGCCGTCGGGACGGACGTCGACGTCGAGGACGTCGAACCCGGGCGCCCCGGTCGGGGTGGCGATGTTGGCGTGCGGGCGCCAGGCCCACCACTCGCGAATCCGGTCGGGGTCGGTGGTGGCGTCCAGGAAGCCGCTGCTCGTCAGCGGTGTCTTGCCGCCGGGCAGGCAGGGGAAGACGCGGAGGCCGCTCTCGGCGTAGGCGAGCGCGTGCGTGAGCAGGTCTGGTGCGGTGTCGGTGGTGGTCACGTTCGCGTCCTCCTCGTCTGGAGCGTCGAGAGCGGGAGTGCTGCGCATGCGCACGGTCAGGGCGTCGGGGTGATCCAGGGCGGCACAGGGTCCGCCCGGTGTTCTCCTGTTCGGCACCCGGTCCGGCTGGCCCACACCTGTAGCCGGGCTCGGGTGCTGCCGAGGATCTGGTGCCACTCGGCAGGGCCCATGGGGCTGCCGGCGTGGTCGAAGCAGGCGCGGTGGGCGGTGTGCAGGGCGGACAGCTCTTCGACGAGGGCGTCGTGCTCGGCCCAGCACGGCGGGACGTCGCGGTGGTCGAAGGCGTAGCGGCGCACGAGCCAGTGCACCCACAGCTGCAGAGCGTCGTGGGCGGCGCGAGCCTCGTCACCGTCGAGGCGGGACCAGTCGACGGGCCGGGGTGTGCGGCCCAGGATGCGGTCGACGAGCGCGTCGCCGTCGAGCAGATCGTCGTCCGTCATGCGATCCACGAGGCCGCGGCGACTCGTGGAACCTGATCGAACCCGAGGGTGAGTGCCGGCCACCCGGGCCGGCTCGGGCGCAGCGCGATCTGGCGACGCTCGAGTGCGCTCCGCAGGGAGGTGGTCGCGTCGGTGGCGACCGGGCCCGCGGCGCGGTCGGGGCCGGTGACGGCCGAGGCGTTCGCCAGTCCGCTTCGCAGCCGTATCGATGCTTCCTCCAGCGGGAGCAGGAACGGCTCCAGATCCGCGTGGTTCGCGGGGCGCCACAGGTAGAGGGGCTGTTCGGAGCGGTCACGGATTGCGACGCCGTGCGTGCGCACGGACGTCTCGACGGCCCGAACGAGGCCGGCGGTCGCCAGGGTCGCGGCCCTGGCGTAGCTCATCAGGGCCGGCGCGGCGGCGCGTGCGTCGGCCGGGTGCCGGGACATGGGGACCAGGACACGCCGCACCCAGGCGTCGATCTCCCGAGCCTGCGACACGACGACCGCGCTGCTCGGGGTGAGGGATCCGAGGGTGGCGCGGTGTGCGACGACGGCGCGAGCCAGGGCGTCGGCATGCTGTTCGAGGACGACAGCGGTGAGCGTGGCCGGCCCAGCAGGAGAGCTGGCGAGGCCGCGGTCAGCTGCGCGCAGCGCGGCGGCGGCGGCGCAGGAGGTCTGCGCCAGGACACGAGTGACGGCGAGCAGATCGCCAGTGGCCGGTTCACGGCGCACGAGCAGCAGGCTCAGGTTGGTCGCTGCTGGCGCAAGGTGCCGCACGTCGCTCACCGTCACGGGCCGGTGCCCACGTCCGGGCGCGAGGCGGATCGCCGACGTGGCCGGCGCGGGTTCGTCGCCCGCCAGCCGGGACACCTCGCGGGCGGCAAGGGCGAGAGCCGCCAGGGCGCGACGCGGCGCGATGGATGCGTCGCCGTCCAGCTCGAGCTCACGGAACAGGTCGAGACGGGTGACGGCCAGCACCTCGGCCAGCGAGGCGACCGTTCTGACGACGCCCCATCGCTCCTCCTCGCTCAGTTGCGCAGCGTGGGATGTGATGGCGTGCGTCATGCCCGCCGCTGACACGACGAGTCCCCTCCATTGATCCACCCGGCTCGTCGCTGCCTTGGGGTCGGTGGGTGCGTCGCTCCAGCGAGCAGACGGCGGCCCGAACCCGCCCGAGCCGGGCAGTCGCGGCACCGTTGCCAGGCCGGTGACGAGTTGCTGCACCGGATGGCGGGCAACGTCTGCAACATCGGAAGCCGGCCTGCGCGCGCCGAGGTCGCTGACTGCCACCACGGTCTCCAGGAGCAGCGCGGCAAGGTCGTTCTGCAGCGCTGCGACGATCAGCCCGTCGTCTGCCGAGACTCCCGCGGTCAGCGCCTGCGCGGCGAACAGGGCGGCACGCGCGGACGCGGCGGACGGTGTCAGTGCCATGGGTGGCCGTCGCACGTCGAGTCCAGCGGCAACAGGCGGGCTGCTTCGTCGAGGTGGTCCAGCGCCCTGGCCACCGGGAGCAATGCCGCGGGCGGCAGGCTCGTGGCGGACGTACGCAGCGTCGAGCGTGCCCGATCGACGAGCTCGGTCGTGTCCATGTGCGCGGCTCGGCGCGGCTCGACCAACCCGACCGACCCAGTCAGGTCGAGCTCGTCCCAGGCGGCGCAAAGGGCTAGCGCACCGGCCGACGGAGTCGCACAGCCCTCCAACGCGAGCACGAGCCAACCACGGGTGATGGCGACGGCGTCGTCGGGCGGGGTGGTGGATGGCGTGCTGGGTGGCATGGCCGTCTCCTGTCGTCAGCTCGGGGAGACCGCGACGCGCGCACCGATCGGACTCCATCCCGGACCGTCGCGCTCCGCGCGCAGCCCGGGCGTGGAGGGAGCCGAGATGGTGCACGAGCCGGTGCCGGCCGGGAGCTGGGAGGCTGCGGACTGGATCGCGCGACGTCACGTCTGGGTGCGCGGACTCGTGGCGCGGATCGTGCCTGGCGGCACCACCAGCGAGAACTGGCTCGAGGAGCTGACTGCCGCAGTCGTCGGTGTCGAGACGCACCGGCACGCTGGCTCGCGGTCGTGCGTGCGCAAGCTGCCGAGCTGGCTCTACGCGTATGGCCATGTCGATGGAGCCTGTCTCCGAGCGTCGCGGCGCAAGCTCGACCGGTGAAGTTGCACGTCCTGGCATGTGCCGCTGCCTCCTGAGCAGGAAGCCGACCTGTGTCGGAGGACACGCGCGTCGTCGCGGGCGCAGGCTCACTGCGCGGTCCACTGATGCCGATGCAAGCCTCATGCCTGACTCGTACTCGGACACGCCCTGATGGCGGGCGTACTCGCCTGGTTCACGGCGCTGCCTCTTGCGGGGAAGCTCGTCACGGGCGCCACTGCACTCGCTGTCAGCGGGATCGTCGGGGCGGCTCTCGTCGCCCCGGATCCGGTGCCGATGGCTGTGGTGACCAACGTGGTCGACGGCGACACGATCGACGTCCGGTACGAGGGTGAGGAGCAGCGGGTTCGCCTGCTGAACATCAACACCCCGGAGACCGTCGACCCGGACAAGGACGTCGAGTGCCTCGGACCTGAAGCCTCCGACTACCTGAAGCACCTGCTCCCTGCCGGAACGAAGGTCAAGCTCGAGTTCGACCAGGAACTGCATGACCGCTTCGGGCGTCTGCTAGCTGGGGTGTTCCTGAACGGCACCCTCGTCAACGCGGAGATCGCTCGCCAGGGCCTCGGCGCCGCGGTGCTGTACGAGCCGAACGACCGCTTCTACGACGAGGTCGAAGCCGCGTCCCAGGAGGCGTTCGACGCGAAGCAAGGCCTGTACGACGAGGCTGTCGAGTGCACTCTGCTCGGGCAGATGTCCGCCTACAACGACGCTGTGGTGGACGCCTCGGAGCAGGTTCCGGCGACGGTCGAGGAGGCCGACATCCTCCTGAACGAGCTCGCTGCGCTCGCGCTGACGGCCACGGCGCTGCGCGAGATGGTTGGTGCTCCGCATCTGTTCCCCGCTGCCGCGTACTCGGCGAAGGCACTCGCCGGCTGGGCGTCCTACCTGGACGAGACGGACGGCCTGCGGGACTCGTTCCAGCAGGAAGTCCTCGCGGCTCGCGATGCGGAGGTCCAGCGGATCGAGGCCGAACACCGCGCGGCAGAGGAAGCCGCCCGTGTGGCCGCGGAGGCTGAGGCCGCCCGTGTCGCCGATGAGGAAGCCGCGCGTGTCGCTGCCGCGGAGGCCGCGCGGGTCGCGGCCGACAAGGCCGCCGCTGACGCCGCGGCTGCGGAGAAGAGGTCGGCTGCCACGCCGGAGGCACCAGCGGCGAGCTCCGGCTCCGGGGGATCAGCCGGCGGTGGCGACGGCGGTTACACCGGGTGCCGCAAGTACGCGCCTGGCGGCAAGACGTGGGAGCCGATCCCGTGCCCGTGACCGACCGGTAGCGGCGACCTCCTCCAACCTACGTGCCCCAATCTGATGCATCGTCATCGGCACCTTTGCTCGCCAAGCTCGATACACATTCGGAGGTTTGGAAATGCAGGCTCGTCGCTTGACCGCCGCGCTGGTGGTCGTCTTTGCTCTCGCGGGTTGCGGTTCCGACCAGCAGTCGGTGATGCCGGACGTCGTGGGCGAGCAGCTTGACGTTGCGCAGAGCGACATCGAGCGCGCGGGCTTCGAGGATGACGTTGAAGTTGTGGGCGGCGGCATGTTTGGCGTCGTCGACGAGTCGAACTGGCAGGTGTGCGAACAGCTGCCCGCGGCGGGCGAGGTCGTGACGGACGTGCCGAGACTGACGGTCGATCGCTCTTGCGACGATGCCGAGGTCGGGTCGGCCGACACACCCACCGAGGAGCCGCAAGAGTCCGAGCCCGAAGCGGCAGTGGCGTATGAGTACACGGGACCTCAGTACGAGGTCGTCGTCGTCGATGAAGACATCTCTGCGGCCAAGCTGAGGCAGTACTGGATCTACACGGGCGCCCTGGACACGTCGACAGCCGCGTACAAGGACCAGGTCAAGGCGATCGTCACCGATATCGCACACAAGGAGGGAACGGAGAAGGTCCTCGTCGAGGTTGTCACAGACAAGGAGATTGCCGAAGCTGAAGCCTTCTCCACCATGCAGAGCTTCGCGGAAGAGCATGGGCTCGACTACTTCCAGCAGACGATCCCTCAGAAGGAAGAGTCGGGGTGGGTTGCGTCGTATGCCGGAGGATTTGACTACGACACGGGCGAGCCGAGCGACGCCGAAGACGCATTTCAGGTCACATGGATGATCGCGAGTGACAACCCGGAGTTCGAGCAGTGGAAGCCAGAGTTCACTGGCTGATCCCGCCCAACCTGGGTCCTCATCTACTGCCCGCCAGTCAGCCCTGACCAGCGGGTCGCATCCGCTGCTCAGTCCCTTCGTGTCCCTTCCGCAGCGCGGCCGCGTCCCGGCGAGCGGTCCAGGGGACGAGGTCCAGCACCACCGGTGGCGCGGTGCGCAACAGCAGCACCGCTGTGCCGAAGGGCAGGGTGCGGAGCCGGGAGGTGTCCATCACGGGCACCCGTCGCCACGACAACGACGTCGACCGCCCGCCGCGCGGGTCGCGGGAGACGGTCGTGGTCTCCTCGTCGCGGTCGCCAATGAGGGCGGCCAGGTCGGTGAGGTCCCGGGCGTTCGACCCGCCGCCGAGGATGACCTTGGCGATGGCGGCGTCCCACAGGGTGCCGGCCTGTTGCTCGCCCCACTTGTCGCGCGCCTGCGACAGCGACTGGAGCACGGCCAGCGTCGTCACCCCGGAGCCGCCGCCCTCGGACATCAGCGCAGGTAGCGACGGCAGGGGAGCGAGGTTACCGATCTCGTCGAGCGCGAGCAGCAGGGGTGGGTCGAGACGGGCTCCGGGGGAGCCGGCCGCGATGCGGCGGGCGGTCTCGACCATGTCCTCGACGAGCGCGGCGACGAGCGGTGCTGCGGCGCCGGCGCCGGACGCGGTGCCGAGCACGTAGAGCGTCCCTCGCGAACGCAGGAACGCGGCCGGGTCGAATGACTCGCCGGTAGCGGGCGTGACGGCGTCAAGCACCCGTGGATCGGCAAGAGCGGACAGCGCCTGGCGCACGCCGAGCCAGATGGAGTCGCGGGTGCGCGGGTCGGCGTGCGCCGCCTGCTCGAGGGCGTTGTCCCATCCGGGCGCCGCGCCGGTACGGCCGAGGATCGTGATCGCCTCGGTCACGGCCGCCGGGTCGAGCGACCATCGGTACAGGTCGCGGGCGGTGCGTTCGTCGAGGGCAGCGGCATGGAGCAGAGCGCGCAGCACGGACTCGGTCTGCCCCTGCCAGAAGTCGCCTCCATCGACGGTCCGGGACATCCCGGTGCCGGCGGCCAGCCCTCGGGCGCGGATCATCGCGACCTGCGGTGTCTCGCAGCCGCGCACGGGTGACCAGCGCAGCCCGTCGGGGATGCCGGCCGCGAGCTGCTGCGGGTCGAACACGGCGACGGGTCCGAGGGCGTGTCGGGTCTGGTAGGTCACGGCGAGGTTGTCGGGGCGGGTGGAGGTGGTGACGACGGCGCCGGGTGCGTCCAGGATCGTCGGGACGACCAGGTGCAGGCCTTTGCCGGAGCGCGGCGGTCCGACGACCAGGATCGAGTCCTCCACGGACGCCCAGGCCCCGACGCCGCGCGATCGCCCGAGCAGGTAGCCGACCTCACGCGGGTGCGGCCGGGTCAGCGACGGGCGGGCGTGCCTGGCTCGTCGGACGACGGATCGCGCTCCGGCCGCTTGACGCACCTCGCTCATCGACGCCGTGCCGGGCAGGCTTCGCGGGTCGCGACGACTGGTGTGGTCACCACCCCGCCATGCCCGCGCGAGCAACCACGTGGCACCGCACGCCACGAGCGCGACGAACGCCGTGATCACCCAGTACGCGACCGGCCCGGGCATCGGAGTGCCCCAGGCTGCCGTCGGATCGGCCCGGCGGCGTACCAGTTCGAGTGCCCCGGTGAGCCCCCAGCGAGGCGCCGCCCGACCGGTGAGTGTGGCCGCAGCTGCCGCGCCGACCCAAAGGAGGCCGGCTAGCGCGACCGCCCCGAACAGGGCGCCGAACAGCAGGTTGGTCAGGCCCCCCGACGACACCTCGGACCTCTCGGTCATGGCGCACCCGCTGACATCCGTAGCGTCGTGTCGAACAGCTCGTGCTCCCCACGGGTGAGCTGGTGCTGGACGACGAAGGCGCGGTCGCGGATGCGCCACAAGCCCTGCCCGAGCCCGAGCGTGGGCAGCAGGTCGGTCTCGGTCTGCGTCAGCCCGAGGACGGTTGCCGACCCGCTCAGCTGGTCGCTCTCCTGCCGGTACACGATCCGCGTGGAGCAGTCGGCCAGCAGCCCGCGCGCGAGGGCCCGGGCCTCGGATCCTTGATCACCGATCGCGTCCAGGTCGGAGAGCCGGTGGATGACCATGAGGTTGGCGATGCCGTACGCGCGTGACAACTTCCACTGGGTCTGCATGCGGCGGATCAGAGCGGGATGGCGCAGCACACGCCACGCCTCGTCGTAGACGACCCAGCGCCGCCCACCGTCGGGGTCGAGCAGGGCACCCTCCATCCACGCCGACGCACACGTCATCACCAGCGAGAGCAAGGTGTCGTTCCCGGAGACCGCCGACAGGTCGAGGGTGACCATGGGCGCGTCGGAGTCGAACGGCACGGTGGACGGCCCGTCGAAGATGCCGGCGAGGTCCCCGTGGACCAGCCGGCGCAGCGCGTGCGCGACCTCGCGCCCGTCCGCGCGCAAGAGGACGGTCTCGGCGTCGTCGACGCCACGAGGGTCGATCAGGCGGTCGACGACGAGCGGAAGGGTGGGGTCCGGCGCGGTGGCTACGACGGCGGCGAGGGCGGTGTCCAGCGCGGTGTGCTCGACGGGCCGCAGCGACCGGGCCAGCACGGTTTCGGCGAGCACGCCCAGCAGCTCACGTCGTCGGGCGGCGACGACACCCTGCCACTGAGCCTCGCCGAGCCCGCCCGGCCGATGTCCGGCGTCGAGCGGGTTCAGGCGCGTCGAAAGCCCGTGCCCGAGGGCGATCGTCCGCCCGCCGAGGGCCGCCGCGACGGCGGTCCACTCACCCTTGGGATCGCCCGGCACGTAGATGCGCACGCCGAACGCGGACGAGCGGGTAGCGAGCGACTTGGCCAGCGCGGATTTCCCGGTGCCGATCACCCCGGCGAGCAGGACGTTTGGGTTCGTCAGTACGCCCTGCTGGTAGAGGACCCAGGGGTCGTAGACGAACGCGCCGCCGGACAGCATGTCCGCACCGACGAGCACCCCTGCGGAACCGAGCCCCGCCTCCGCCAGAAACGGGTAGGCGCAGGCCAGCGTCGCCGAGGTGGCGGCATGCGGAGGGACGGCGAACCGCAGCCACGATCGCAGCGCCCGTGGCCCAGGCTCTCCGGCCCGGGGGAGGTACGAGGGCGCCGGCGACGACGAACGCGCCGACCGTGAGTCGCCGTCGCGAGTTGTGTCGCGACGGACGTCGACGAGCCGTTGTTTCGTTCGCATCTCAGATCCCCCGGCACAACGGCAGCGCGGCCGCGGCGAACGCCTGTGCCTGCTGACCCAGCAGCAGTCGGGTCTCGCAGCCGGACTGGATCGTGGCCTGCTCCACGGCTGCTCGAGCCGCGTCGAGTGCGTCGAGGTCGGGGGCGGTCACGACGACGAAGCCGGCGTACCGCAGGTCACCGTGCCCGGCGACGAGGTCGCGCTCACGCTGCGTCACGTCGGCCCACTCCTGGTCCGCGCCCGCGTCGCTCAGCTGCCCGATGCGCTCACGGTGCGCGGCGTCGGTCTGGTACTCCACACGCGCCTTGCGCACCGCGCGCATGGCCTCGGCCGTGGTGAGCGGCTGGGCGACGATCGACGTCGTGCGGCGCACGCCGGCCGCCAGGAGCAGCGGAGACAGGAACCCGGGGTGGACGTCGGCCCGGGGCCACTCGCTGATCCAGTAGACAGCGTGAAGACCAGCGTCGGTGCGGAGATGGTCGAGGTGCTCGTGCACACCGATGGGCCCGGCTCCCGCCAGGTCACGTCCGGTCGAGCGTTCGTCCAGCCGAGCAGTCGGGTCGTAGGCGGAGCGGAGCAGGACGGCCAGCTCGTCGGTACCGGCCCACCCATCGGGCGCGACCTCGGCAGCACGCAGGGCGGCCGTGATCGTGCCGAGCTCGCGCCGCAGCACCGCAGCACCGCCGGGCACGCCGCCACCCTCCGCGCGGATTGCTCGTCGGGCTCGGCCCATGTCGAGGCTCACCGCGAGGTAGGTCTCGTGCCGCTCCGTGGTGGGGGCGGCGTCGGCCAGCAGCGACTCGTACTGCTCGCCGGCCCACGAGTCGGGAGTGGTGCGTTGGGCGGACCAGTGGGCACGCACTCCTGTGCCGGAGTCGGGCAGGGTCCGCTCGAGCACCTGGAGCCGTGCGAGACGGCCGGACGCGCAGGCGGTGGCAAGAACCCGGCCCCAGCCGGCGACGCGGCGGTCCTGGTCGGCGGGCGCCTGCAGCACGAACGACGGGTGCCTTACTCGCGCGACCGCGGTGAGGGTGTGCCCGTATGGGTCGTGCACCATCGCCGCGTCGATCACCGGGTCGACGTATACCCGCAGGCACGCCGCGTCGCCGGGCAGCGCGAGTGTGCCAATGGGGCGGGGCCGGCTCACGCGCACGAGGTACTCGTCCTGGTGCAGTGCTCGGCGCACGAGCCACTGCCCGTACACCGGCACCCACTCGACCGCTCGTCGTCCAGCGACCGACACGAACGCCGAAGCCAGCGCCATGCCCCAGGCCGGCGAGGTCATTGCCACCCCAGACAGTCCTGCCGTGTAGATCGCGGGCACGACCACGACGAACGCGAATCCCACTGCAGCAAGCCGCGGCCCGGACAGACCGAGGAGCACGCCGCGAGTCGATCGCCGCCCGAACCGCACGGTCCGCGACACGGTGGCCTCGGTCGCCGTCATGAGGTCGGTCCCTTGCTGACGGCCACCGGAGTCGGGGCGGCGGCTGGCGGAGGTGACTGCCAGCTCGCCCGGACCACGGGCGGCGGGGTGCTCGCGGGGCGAGCGGTCACTGCACTTCCCGCCGCAACGCGCGCGGCGCCGCCGCCCGCACCACCGACGACCGGTGCCACAGCGCGCATGACGGACTGCGCGTTGATCCGAGTCTGGTGGGCGGCCGCGAGCGTGGAGCCATTCGTCGCCCGGTGCCACTCGGACGCGACGTGGGTGCCGGCGAAATCGAGCACCTTGAAGCACGCCCACGGCGCCAGCGCGGCGAGGAGCAGAAGGATCGCGCCGGAGAGCAGCGCACCGATCCCTTGGGCGTTCCCGAGCATGCCGACGGCGACGACGAACACCACGACGATCGCGAGCTTCGACAGAACCAGCGCAAGGGTGACCTGGACCCACCGACGCACCCAGCTCGAGGTCACACGGGCCGTGCCTCCGGCTAGCGCCAGTGGCGCGACCACCACGGCGACGACGATCAGAGCCTGTCGCACCAGCAGCGTGCCCAGAGTCAGCACCGCGCCAAGGATGAAGAGCAAGCCGAACACGATCGCGATCACGGCGCCGCCGCCGGACTGAGTGGCCATCGACGACAAAGCGGCGGCGTCGAACATCTTCCGGGCCGCCTGCTCGATCGACGTGCCCGCCAGGCCGGCGATCGCGTCGCACAATCCGTCGACGGCGACCAGGAGCGTCTGCACCATGGCACCGACAATGGCGGTGCCCAGCACCGCCGCACCCGCGCCGGTCACCCCGCGCATCAGGCCGCCGGGCTCGCGACGAATCGCTGCGCCGACCACCTGGACGATGAACAGCCCGACCACGACCACCAGTGCGGCGGCCCCGAGCGCGGCGGCGTTCTGCCGGACGTAGCTCGCGCTGAGGTCGACCGTGGTCGTCGTCGAGATCGCGTCGTAGGTCGCGGCCATCACCGAAGCCGTGGCGTCAGCGAACCGCGTCGCGATCGCGTCGAGGATCGTGTCGCTGGCCACGCCGGTCATCTGGCTGGCCGCGCCCGTCGCGATGCACGCGGGGGAGAGCGGCAGCAGGTCGCACATGTCCATGCTGTGCCTCCGCCCGCTCAGACGAGGGAGCCGGCGTTGGAGAAGAACGTGATGATCGCGTTCGACGCGCCGATCAGCAGCGCAGCCCCGGCGGCAACGACCACGCCGGTCTCGCCGCGTCCGGCGAGGTGCGGGTTGCCCGAGTTCGAGCCGAATCCCCAGACGACTGCCGACGCGACCAGTGCCGCCACGCAGGCGACGAGGCTGAACGTGAGCATGGCCCCGACGATCACGCGCAGCTGCTCGAGGCCCGGCGGGCCGCTGGTGTTGGACGTGATCCCCGGGTCGTCGAACGGCATCAGCGCGTGCAAGGTGGTGATCGACATGGCTCCTCCTGGACTCGGGCGGACCACGGCCGTGTGGCCATGTCCGGCGAGGGGAGGGCGAGGCGCGCGCACTTAGGTCGGTCGGTTCGCAGGTTTGGCCGGAGAACTCGTCAAACGCCGCGATCAGGGGCGCGGCGCGCAAGGAGATGGCCGACGGGCATCCCGATCCGTGCCGTCTCGGTGTCGGTCACCAGTGGAGGGCTGCCTTCCGGCGATGTGACGGAATGCCGGTCGCCCTACCCGATACCTTCGCTACGTGACCGAAGGGGCCGAGACATGGGGAGACCGCGCGCTGATGGAACGCGCCGTGGCTCTCGCGCGCCAGTCCGTCAGCGAGCCTGGGCGTATATCGCCGAAGGTCGGCGCAGTTGTTAGCAGAGATGGAGTTCTAGTCGGCGAGGCGTTCCGCGGAGAGCTGGGTGACGGCGAGCATGCCGAGTTCACTCTCCTCGAGCGGAAGCTCGAGACGGAGACGCTTGCCGGCGCAACGCTCTTCACGACGCTGGAGCCGTGCACCGCCCGGAACAGTCCGAAGGTCCCGTGCGTCGAACGAATCATCGAGCGTCGGATCAAGCGCGTCTTCATCGGTGTGCTCGATCCAAATGACGATATCCGCGGTCGAGGCGAGCTTCGGCTACGTGAAGCGGGGATCGAGGTAGCCCGGTTCGACCCCGACTTGATGCCTCAGATAGAGGAGCTGAACCGCGACTTCGCTCGGCTCCATGTTGGTCCGGGGCTCCGACGGTCCAAAGCTGAGACCACCGATCCGGTCGAACCGGACGCCGTCGGGCCGAACGGATTCCCGATCGGCTACACGCCCGACGGTGACAAGGTGGAGTGGATCCCGAGCGATGAGGTCTCGGGCGAGCTCTGGCCTCTTCTCCTTCGTCGAAACGATGGGGAGATCCTGCGGCAGTACAACGAGTTCTGGGACAAGGTCTGGTGGAACCGGCATCAGGTCTGGCACGAGAATCTGGAGAGAGGCGAAGAACTCAAGGCCGGTCAAGAGGAGATCCTGAAGCAGGCGTGCGAGGCCGCGGCGCGAATCGAGGACAAGTACGGACGCGAGAATCTGGGCTGGGACGACTTCGAGTGGGGCCTTCTCAGTGGCCGCATGTCAGCCCTCTCGTGGGTGCTCGGCGCGGAGTGGAACGAGTCGCTAGACACTTAAGTGATCGTCAGAATCAAGCGCGGCTCTTCGAGTCCGGTCGGCTTCCGGCCCATCGCGCGCGCCGGACGCGGCACGCCGGAGGTCCGGACGCCGGCATTGCTTCGAGGCCGCGCTCGCCTGCGGGTGGTGCACCAGATCGGCGGGGAATGCTGGCGGCCGGCCGCGGCGCTTGTGCGTTCGACGCGGTCGCCCGCATCTCGAACACTGCGACGTTGGCACTGAGGCGCAGTCCGCCGATGAACCTCGGCGACCAGTACGGATTGTCGGATAGCGACTCGACGATCTTCACCACGTCACCCGCCTGGGGCGCCTCGACGATCGCATCTCCGCCGAGCGACAGTGCCACGTGAAAGATCGTCGACGCGTCGTGGAGGTCGGACGCGAAGAAGAGCAGATCGCCCGCCTGGAGCTGTGCAATCGTCGTGACTCGCAGGCCGGGGGCGTTCCACTGGTCACGCGAAGTTCGGGGAAGCAGGACGCCGGCCTGGGCCCAGGCGTATCGGGTGAGTCCCGAGCAATCGAAGCCGACCGTGCTGGCGCCGCTTCCGGAGCCGAGGCTCGGTCCGTCGAGGCTGCCGCCTCCCCAGGCGTAGGGAGTGCCGAGCCAACGCATCGCGGCCGTGATGGCGACGGCCGCCGACGGGCTGACTTCCGGACATCCGCTCCCGGCCGCCGAGTCGCCGACGATCGCCGCTAGCCACTGTCGCGCAGGGGCCTCCCACCGGGCGTAAGCATCGGGAAAGGCCGACCGCTGCACCGCTTGGGCGGCGACGGTGAGTGGCATGGCTTCCCAGGCGGGGACATCCAGCAGGCCCCGGTTCGAGATCGGCGACGTCGGGCCACCGTAGAACGCGGCCGCCGCGTACGAGGGATCTCGCACTTGCTCTGGAGTGCCCCACCCCATCGAGGGCCGCTGTTGGAACAGCCCGAGAGAGTCGCGGTCCCCGTAGTCGAGATTGCGGAGCCCGGACTCCTGACGCGCGGTCATGAGGGCGACGAGCAGGCCGCGGGTGGGCACTCCGAGCTGCTGGCCGACGGCGACGATGATGCGCGCGGAGGCGGACTGCTCGACGTCGAGCTCGTCAACCAGACCGGTGGCGGCCGCAATACAGGAGGTCGTGTTATCCCCAGCTACGGCGACCAACCCGGTCACGGTGGCGACGAGCGCGAGCACCAGGGCAAGGAGACACGCGACAAGCCGGAGCATTAGGGCACCACGGTGGCGCCGAGCAGGACGAGCCGGCACCGGTCAACATCCGCACCGCTGCCCGGGCAGCGCATGCCGATGGTGATCGTCCGCTCGCGCGACGACGCCCGGTGCTGGCCGTCCTCCGAATAGTGGGTGGTCTGAACGCCGGTGACGTTCCGCATCGCCCAGCCCGGCTCGGCCTGGCCTGCGATCACCACCTGCTGCCACGAGCCGGGCTCCCAGGTCTGCGTGACGACGAACACCGAGCGCTGGGCGTTCTCGCGCATCCGCTCCCACTCGTCGTCGGCCGGTATGCGATCGTCGACCAGACGCTGGAGGTCGGCCCGCCCGGTCTCCGTGAGATTGGGGTCCGCCTCGGCCAAGAGTGACGTTCGGTAGGCAGCGGCGTCGACGGTGCGGGTGTCCATCCCGAAGACGAGTGAGGCCACCGAGGACGCGTACAGAGCGGGCTCATCCGTGACGATGACGATGTCGGCCGGAGTCGGCTCGGGAGCCGACGGGACCGAGACAGTCCTCGTCGGCGAGGGTGCAACCCGAGTGGGTGCGGTCGGCACCGGAGAATCGTCGGACCCCCATGGCCAGGCAGCGAGCATCACGGCGATGGCGAGGGCGACTATCAGCCCGCCAACGAGCACGACTCGTCTCACGACGACCTCCCCGACCCGATCGAACGACACGACATGCGGCGGAGAGCACCGCGTGCGCGCACCTCCAGGCGTCAGGCCGCGTCAGGCCGCATCGTGCCGTTGGCCAGTGCAGTCCGCCCAGTGAGAGCGCAGCAGCGCGATCCGGGCAACTGCGCCCGTGACGTCCTCGGGTATCGAAGCCGGGTTCCGATGCAGGGCGAGCAGCATGGAGTGGGCGGCCCGGTTGCCTCGGCGAGGTCCGATGAGCAGAGCGGCGAGGGCTGCAAGCTCGTCGGCACCGAGCTTGAGAACTTCGCGGAGGTAGACATCGCGGCGGAGCGTCGTCTCCTCATAGGAGCGCCGTGCGTCCGCCATCACGTCGAGCGCTCGCCCGACGGCATCCGTCCAGAAGTCGACCCGCATCTCGTCGGAACCGGCCAGGAACCTGACGAGGGCGGCAACGGCCGGCGACGGTTCTTCCTGCGCCGATCCGTGGCGTGGTCCGACGAGCTGGCTCAGTGAGCACGCACGATCGAGCTCGTCATCCTCGAGCCGTTGCACGCCGGTGGGCCACTCGCAGCGTGTTCGGCGGACCGCCTGCTGGCTGAGGAGGCTCGCCGCTGCGGCTTCCACCACCAGCGCGTTCTGCACCGCTGTCCACAGATATGCCCACGGGGCATCCGCGGCGGCAACCTGAGCGGAGAACCTGTTGAGCGTGACCCATGCCACCGAGAGCACCTCACCGGAAGGCACCGGCCCGCATCCGGCAGACCTCCCGCGAAGGACGGTTCGACCCCACGCGGCCGCCCGCCGCGACAAAGCGGCGAGGACCGCCCGGCCCGCCGGGCACTCCCAGCCTTGTGTCGTGACGAGGGAAAGCGCCGTACGCAGGCCCTCGTTGGTGTCCGCGTCGCCCAGTTCGGCGGCGCGGTCGGGGAGGGCTCCCGCCGAGCTGGACGGGACAGTGTCGGGGTGTGTCGGTTCGCATCGCATGGAACGCATCGCACCGCCGGAGGCAGGGACGGCATCACCGCCCCCCGGGACGCTTCAGGACGTCCTGGACGGTGTCGGGACGCGGCTCTGTTCCGGCGAACCGACAGACGGGACGCGCGTCCTGCTGGTCAACTTCACGCTCGCGAGTCATCTCGCCTCGCGTGTTGCGCATCGATCCGCACACCTACGCGTATGGCGTGGCTGCGCCGCTAGGAACGCGCGGCCACGTCGCGTGCGATCCGGATGTAGACGGAAGGGGTGCGACCATGATGATCGGCGCGCGCAACACCAAGCTCGAGGGTGCGATGCACGGCCGAGGTATTACCCCCGCCCGCCTCGCCGAGGTCGTCGGCGTGGATCTCAAGACCGTAGAGCGCTGGGTCTTCACGGGCCGAGTTCCGCGCGTGGACAATCAATGGGCGGTCGCCCATGCGCTGGGCGTCGAGCCGAGCTACTTCTGGGCGACAACCAGTGAACCGGGCTCGGGGTCGCCAGCCAGCATCACGATCTACCCGCACAGGGGAGCCGTTCCGGTCGACCTCTGGGATGGTTTCGTCCGGCGTGCAACGGCGAGCGTGCGAGTGCTGGTGTACGCCGGCCTTCCGTTCTTCGAGAACGACCCCGGGGTCCTCGCCCGGCTGCGCGAGCAGGCGGACGCGGGCATCGCGGTCCGGCTAGCGTTCGGCGACCCCGACTGCCCCGCGGTGCAGCTGCGCGGCGAGGAAGAGGGCATCGACATGGCGGCTCGAGTACGCAACGCGCTGCACCTCGTCGAGCCGCTCCTCGACCACCCGGGCGTCGAGGTGCGCCTACACGAGACGACCCTGTACGCATCGCAGTACCTCGCCGACGACGAGGGGCTCGTCAACCACCACATGCTTGGCGTGCCAGCGGCGCGCAGCGTGTGGATGCACCTCCGGCGGACCCCTGACGGGTTCAGGCTCGACGACTACGGTGACTGCTTCGAGAGGGTGTGGGCCGACGCCCATGCCTACCGTTGAGGCGGAGGCGACCATGGCCCGCACCGACTACTACGACGATCCCGACGCGCCTGAGCCGAACAGCATCGTGCCGGCCGCCGTCGCCTGCATCACCGACCACAAGGGCCGGCTGCTGCTTGAACACCGCGTCGACAACGACCTCTGGGCCCTGCCCGGCGGCACACACGAGTTCGGCGAGAGCATCGTCGAGACGGTCGTTCGAGAGGTTCGCGAGGAGACCGGACTCGACGTCGAGGTGGCGGGGCTAGTTGGGATCTACACCGATCCGCGCGCCCTCATCGCCTACTCCGACGGGGAGGTGCGACAGCAGTTCACTTTGTCCTTCCGGTGCCGCGTGCTGGGCGGGTCGCTCGAGAAGGACTCCGAGAGCCACGAGCTGCGCTGGGTCGAGCGCGATGCCCTGGACGGCCTGACGATCCACCCGTCGATGCGGCTGCGCATCGACCACTTCTTCGACGAGCGAGAGGCGCCCTACCTCGGCTGAGCAGCGGCCAACGCCGCCTCGACGCGGCGGACAGTCGCGATGAGCTCGGGTGCGGCGTTCGCGATCGAGCAGTGGACAACGTCGTCGGACGGGTACCGACGAAGGATCTCGGCGATCCGCGCCTCCACCCCAATCGATTCCCCTGTGGGACTCGTGGTGAGGTCCGCGTAGGTCAGGACGTCCGCCGTTAGCGAGTGCTCGGCGGGGAACTCTGCCGCGAGCACCTCGGCGAGGCCACGACCCTCCGCCTCTAGCCAAGCGTGCGTGTGGTTTGCGACGAGCCGGCAAATCCTGTCCTCGGCGCCGGCGGTACGGAGGTACCGGGCACCGTCGAGGCTGTGTAGTCCGGTCGCGGCGAGTTCCGGGGCGTACCCGATGTCATGCAGCCAAGCGGCTGAGACGACAATCTCGCTGGTACGGAGCAGCCGGCAAGCGTTCGCGGCGGTGCGGGCGACTCCGCGCACGTGCTGTCGCCGAGTGGCGGACGATCCGAGAACGCGGATCATCTCCGCCTTCGCGTCTGCGAGGTCGACCAGGTCGGGCATGTGGTCACGGTAGGCGTAAGTGACGCATTGGGCGACGGTGGCATGTGCGCGGCGACGACCGGGCACTCGTGCTGCGCGCCGCTACAGCCCGACCACTTCATGCACGTTCCTGCGTCGGGCCCAGTCGATGTAGGCGCCGTTTTCGCTGACGATCCTGGACGTTGTTGTGACCAGCCCCAGCTCACGAAGGTGCTCTAGCCCTTCCCGTCGCGTGCTGGTAGCGATGCCGAAACGCTCTCGAGCTCGCTCGGGGGAGAACCACACCGCACCAGACTCGGCGCCGCGTCGCTCGCTGAGCAAGGCCAGGAGCATCGCTAGTGAAGGTCCCTTCAGACGCGCGATGTGTCCATCTGTCCAGAGAGTTGAAGGCACCCGGAAATAGCGGTGCTCTCGGAGCGCAGCTTCATCCGCGTTGTTCTTCTGGAGCACGCTGTGCGCCTCCGGAGCCGGTACGAACGCGGTGCCGTCACCCCTCTCGCTTCGCAGTACGGCGTTAGAGGGTCGGCCGCCCTGCTCCTGGAGTTGGATGAAGCCACGGCTCTCCAGGTCCCGGAACGCCTGCTGTATGCGTCGGACGCCGCTCCCCTCGTGGTCCGGCAGGCCCAACAGTGCGGCCCACGCTCGCGCGGGTCGTGCGACGTCGTACGGCTTCTTGGCGCAGATCCACAGAAGGCTCAAGTACAGCTTGACCCGCAGTTGTCCGCCCCGACCACCGCCCCCGCTCTCAGGGCCACTCAGCAAGGTTGCCAGCGGCGTCCGCAGCGCCGTCTCGTCGGCCACGAAGATCGTCCGGATGGGTGCGCCCGCTGCGCGTCGGCGAGACCCTAGGCGGTCGGCGAACTCCTTCGCGGCAAGGAGCTGGTACAGCTCGTCGGAGGCGTCCGGACGAACTCCAAGCGCCTGCGCCGTCGCCGCATCCTGTGCTGGAATCACTTAGATCTCCCATAGGACTCTGATGCACTCCATAGTGGCATGGACAAGCGTAGCTGTTACGTGCTGCGCAAGCGTAGGGGTGTCGCTTAGTCGCACTAGCGACAAGAAGTTGCGCAGGCGTAGGGGTTGTCGGGGCACTTTTCGGAGCGCGAACGACACGGTTGAAGTTCGGTCGCGAAGGGCCTTGCGCCGGCGCCGAGGATGGCATAGACAGGGTCATGAGAGCAGCCCAGCGGGCAAGTTCTCTGGGTGTGATGACCGACTCCATCCCCCGGAAGGACGCGCCAGCCAGGTGTGGACCGCTTACCGCCGCTGATCTCCGAAGGCCCGCCCACCGCACCAGGTGTGTGGGCCTTCGTCATGCAGCTTCGGCAGCCGAGCCGAGCAGGTCCGCAGCGGCTCACAGCCCGCACAACCGTGCGCTGCCGGATCCCTCGTGGTGCTGTCGGATTGCTCAGCCCTTTGCGACCTTCTTCGGGCTCTTGGCGAGCTTCGTCGGTCGCCGCACCGCAGGTCTGCCGTACTTCCTCTCAAAGTCAGCGCGCAGTCCCGCGACGATCGCACGCTCCTCGGCAGTGATCGGTTCCGCCTTCCCGGCGGCGATGCGGCTCGACAGGGCACTCGGTGTTGCCGACAGCGCACTCAACTCCTGCTTCGCCATTGCCACCACCTCCTACCACCCTCGTCTCGCTGAGGGAACGAGCCGGACTCGGACCCGATATCTCTGCGCTGCGCGTCTTCGATGTCCTGACGTGGCTGGTCGGCAAGGGCTATGCACGCCCAGGAGCGGCACCCGTGGCCGCTTTGTAGACGACGACCAGTCGATCGGCTTGTGCCCGACGCCGCTACAGCTCGGACCGCTGGGCGACTCCCCTGGACAGCCGTGTCCTACCCCGCTGGCCCCGAAATGTCCGCGGAGCTGTCGACTGCGTCGTTACTCGTGCCGCGCAGGTTCACGAAGACCATTGCCGCCGACTCCAGGACGCGGAGCGCTTGCAGGCCGGAGACGCCCGTAAGCGTACGCACACGCATGGCGGTCAGTATGGCGTCGAACGGGGCTAGGCCGAGCGCACGCAGCGTCTCGGATGCTCGCTGTGACTACTTGCGTAGCAAGCCCGCGAAGGCGTCAGGAGTCTCCACCGCGAGTGCCGCCTTCGCAACCTCCATCGAGGCTGCCTAGAGAGCACCCTCGTCGGGGTACTCGTCGAGCATCGCGTCCTGGACCGCTGGCGGGATAAGCGTCGAGTAGATGATCTGCCCGGGAGCAGGTTCGACGCCCACCGCGCCCCCGGGCTCGACCTGCCAATCGTCCTGAGGAATGCCCGGGACGCTGCTGAGGATCACCGCGATGACCTCGGGCTCGAACCAGCCTTCGGCGCACACGATGAGGTAGGCCTCCCCGTCGGCCGCCCGCACGTGTGCCGTCACACTGTGCCTCGTGACGCTGACCGTCCAGGGCTTGCCCGTTCGCAACGACTTGGCGACCAGGCGACGCACGGTCTCGCGGATGCTCTTCGTCACTTCGTACACCCGCTCGAGAATCAGCCGGTTCGTGTCGTCCTCTGTTGGCAGCAGCCAGGACGTGTCGGTGCCAACCTTGGTGCCCTTCCCATGCCGCTTCGCGGTCGCCTCGAGCTCCGCGTAGAAGTCGTCCGGACTTCCCTGGCTCCGGGCTCCAGCGGCACCCAACCACCAGCCGTCGACGAGGTCGGAGCCGCTGTCGCGAATCTCTGTCACTGCTGCGCGGAAGTCCCCCGCCCGCTGCTTGAACCAGATGCGGTCCCGGAGAGACTTGATCCGCTCAGCGGCGTTGGCAGCGACCTCAGCCGGCGTCATCTGGACCTTCGTGATGACCTGCTCGTCGATCTCGTCGAGCGGAACATGCGCCGGAGGCAGTTTGAGCTGAAGATCTTCCTTCAGGCACCGGATCGTCGGTCGGACGCTCTCGCCGTGTGCTTCAGCCATGTGAGCAACATAGAGGCGCGCGGCCGGATGATCAGTTCATCCGTGGCCGCGCGCCTGTGATCTGTGGTCAGCGAGTCTCGTCGATACCGCCGAGCGCCTCAATCTCGTCAGCCGACAGGCCGGAGAGGAGGGAGACAGACGCAAGAAGCGAACCGTCAAGTTGCTTCAGTGCACTGCTGACACCCTCTTGGATCTCAGCACGGTGGTTCTCGATGTACTCGCGGACGGCTGCATCTACGACGTCCTTCTTGGAACGACGGAGGAAGTGCGCTGCGTGGCTGATTCGCTGATCTGTCTGCTCATCAACCTTGATAGGGGCGACTGTTACTGGCATGTGCGATGCCCTCCTGGATATTGCGTCTCGCAACTGTAGACATGTACCCAAGTACCCGTCAACAGGAAGATACTAGTATCGCTTGACACTAGATGCTAGGCTCCGGCCTGAGGAACGATAGGCCGGAGCCTGCGTGCGATGCGTAGTCTTCCCTGGTCAGACGTAGTTCACCCGCCGTTCCCGCACGAGCGGCTGCTGCCGCATCTCAACTGATGAGATCCAGTCAAACGGCCCGTCTGTGGCTACTGCCGAGACGAACGATCAAGGTATTGAGACTCCAAGCTGCTCTACGCGGCGGGCACGTACGGCCACGACGCCACCCTCCGGCCGATGGGATGCGCCTCGGTACGGCGAGCCGTGCCTCGCACGGTGACGACGACGGCCTCGCCGATGCCGAAGACGGACTGACCGCGATGGGAGAACTCGGTACGCGCCACTTCGCGTTCACGATCGATCTGCGCGCGGCGATGCCTACAGATAAGCGAGAGGACGGCCTCAAGGGGCACGGCGTCACGATCTTCACGGTCACAGGTCTGGAGTCGCCCTTCATCGATGAGCTGCTCGAGTCCGCGTGACCCTTGCCGCCCGCCCGGGCCTCGTCGCCCTGATGGTGCTGCCGTCCCGTCAGTGGCGCCCACTACCCTTCGGGGACCAGTCGAACACCACGACCCAAGGGGCACACCATGACCGTCCAGGAGACGACAGGTGGGGCCCGAACTTTGCCCACCGCGGGGGAGCGCGGCTACCACGCGTTCGCGACCTGCGATCAGCCTGCAGGGTGGCTCACCACCGTCGAGGACCAGGTCGGGTCGTGGTTGCGCGCCAAGAAGCGGCTCGACGTCGACGTCACCGTCAACGGGTCGCACGCCGAACCGAAGGACGGCCGCACCCTGACCGTCCGGCACCACCAGACCGGCCATGAACGGGCGGTGCGCTTCGTCATGGAGGAGGTCAACGCCACCGGGCGTTGGACCACCGAGGTGACCGCCGTGGAGCACCTGCGCGGCGGCGGGTGGGTGTCAGTGTCCGTCACCAGCTCCGACGGTGTGATGGTCCTGGTGCCCGGCGTCGCCCGAGGTCTCCTGCAGACGTTGCGCCTCATCGACGGCCAGGAGCTCACCGCGGTGCCGCGGATGGTGCGCGCCGACCAGGTCGACGACCTCATCTCCCTGCTGGTTGACCCGACCCGCCGCGGTGCGGTGTTCGTCGCCGCGACTGATGACCGGCTTCCCTTCGACCCGTTCGTCCAGCGGGTCACCCAGTGGACCGAACAGGTCACCGGGGTCGGGCATGTCGCGATTCTGGATCCCGCCGCCACGGTCGAGATGCACGCCCGGCTCGGACGGCAGTGGACCGCCCCGCCGTGGACATTGCGCACCTACCTGCCGGGCTTGGACCTGTCCCAGTCGGCCACGTCCCGCCAGCACCGCATCCTGGGCACGGAACGCCTCGGGCAGGACTCCGACAAGTACCTGCGGACCCTTTTGGGCTCGTTCGCGCGTCAGGCCATTTCCCAGCACGCCACCCCGCGCCAGCTCGTCGCATGGCACCGGACGTTCGACCGCCTCGATAACAGTGCGATCGCCGCCGCGATCATCGAGCCGATCGTGGTGCAGCCGCCGGCGGCGGTCAGCGCGGGCCGGGCGCCGGCCCCCACCGTCGAGGCGCCCGCCCCTATCACCGAGCAGGACGTCCAGGACTCCGCCGTCGGTGCGGAGGCCGGGCAGTTCCTCGCCGACCTTGAGCGGGTCCGGGCCACCCTGGGGTTGGTCGATCTCACCGAGGACACCCTGCTGGCCTTGGCCCAGTCAGCTGCAGCGCCGCGCGCCGACCCTCATGCCCTCGCGGACGCCGTCCGTCGCATCGAGAGGCTCCAGCGGGACAGGGAAGACCTGCAGTCGGCCCTCGACGACGCGAAGCGGGCCCTGCTGGACGAGCAGCTCGACCACATCGAGGACCGTGAAGAACTGGAGCGCCAGCAGGACAAGGCCGCCTGGTTCGGTCGGCAGTTCACCGAGCTGGGCCGCCACGACCTGACCTACAACCCGGTGCCGGACGACGAGGTCGTGGTGTACCCGGGCTCGTACGCGGAGCTGCTCGAGGTCGCGAAGGCCCTGGAAGCTCGCGGGGTGTTCATCACCGCGAACGTGGACACTGTCCTGGGTCTGGAACGGATCGACCCGACCAGTAAGGCATTGACCGTCGCGTGGGACTGCCTCCTTGCGTTGGCGGACTACGTGAGCGCGAAAGGCGCCGGGCTGGCGAACGCAAACGTGCACCGCTACCTGGAGAACACCCCACCCGGGCACCGGGGGATGCCGCCGGGAAAGCACTCCTGGACCGAGACCGGCATCACGATGCAGCAGTTCGGGGAAGAACGGTCGCTGCCCGTCCCAGTGACCGTGGACCCGTCCGGTTCGGCGCAGATGCGGTCCCACTTCAAGCTTGCCCGCATCGGGACGCAGAGCCCCCGCCTGTACTACCTGGACGACGTCGCCAGCACCGGGAACGTCTACGTCGGGTACATCGGCCCGCACATGACGAACACCCAGACCTGAGCCGGTCACAGGCCGACCACCAGCCACTGGATGAGCGCGATCGCGCCACCGACGGTCGACAGGAGCGTGACGATCTGCCACAGGGCCGCCCCCAACGTAGGCCGCGTCTCCCGGTGGCGGCCAGGTCCGCGCGGCCGCGATTTCGGGGGTCGGCTGATCGAGACCTGTCCACGCAATGACGCGTCCAGCTTCCAGGTCCGCTGCTCGCCGCCCCGCTTGATGGTCACGCTTGTACTATCGACCGGCCGGCGAGTCGGACTCTTCCGTCCAGACACGGGAGGCTCACCGGCGGTCATGACAGCGGTCTGCGCAGCTAGCGTCGCGCCATACCGGTCAATCCCAGGAGGCGAACCGGAACACCTGGTGCCATCGCGGGTGCCAAGCCGCGTGCAATCGAGCGCATCACGGCGGACAGTCGTGGACACGGCCCGCGGCCTGACCTGCACGGATCGACGCCTACCGACAACGCCAGCAAGCCTCGATCTACCTCGTAATGAGAAGGTCAAGAGTTCGATTCTCTTAGGCGGCTCCACCACGAAGGCCCCGTGACCAGCGGATACGTTGGCGCGGGGCCTTTGTCGTGCCGGGCTGTCAGCTCACGTCTCGAGGATCAGCAGGTCCCATCGCCCGATCGTTACCTCGGCGCCCTCCTGGACGGCGACCCCGTCGAGCACCGACCGACCCGCCACGGGGCTGGCGAAGCTGACGGCGTCGTCGGAGTAGTTCAGGAAGTACGTGATACCCCGACCCGCGGCGTTGGTGCCGCGGCGCACGGTCACCGCCCCGGCCAGCTCCTGGGGCCAGTCCCACAGGTCCGCGTCCCGGGCCGCCAGGGCCAGCACCTCGCGCAGCAGCGCCGGACCGACCATGGTGCCCAGGTGGGTCGCGGTCCCGGCGCCGGACCGGTGACGCGTGACCGCCGCGTGGTCGCCCCACGCGGGGTGGTCGTAGGACGCGAGCACGTCGGCGCCGTCGGGCCGCAGCAGCTCCATGAACCGCTGCGCGAGCAGGTCGTCTGCCGCCAGAGCCGTCGCACCCGGTGAGGCGGCGAGGTCGCCGTGCAGGGTGAGCCCCACGTCGGCCGGCCGGGTGAACTGGTTGTAGGTGAGGCCCAGGACGTCGGTCAGCCCGTGCGGCTGGCGGTCGGCCCAGACCTTGACGTGCTCGTCGGCGACGAAGGACTTGAACGTCGAGACGAGGTGGCCGCCGCCGTCGACGAAGTCACGCAGGCGGCGCAGCGTCGACTCGGGCGCGGTGTAGAGCGCCGGGACGACGAGCATCGTGTAGCGCTCGAGGCCGTCGGTGTCCGGGGAGACGACGTCGCACTCGAGGTTGAGCTCGAAGAGTGCGTCGTATACCCAGCGCAGCACGTCGTTGTAGCCGATCGAGGGCCCCCAGGACTCGGGGAACCCGGTCTCGATCGTGAACCACGTCAGGGCCGTGAGGGCCTCGTTGCTGACCATGACCGCGACCCGGTTGTCCTTGCGCAGGTGCAGCAGCGACGCTCCGGCGCGGGCGAGCTCGGTGCCGACGACGCCGGCCTCGTCGTAGGTCGGGTTGGCCTCGAGGTCGTGGCTGAGCAGGCCTCGCCAGTAGGTCTCGAACGAGCTGTGGATCGAGTGCCAGTGCCAGTACATGACCGCGTCGGCGCCGCTGGCCAGGTGGCTGTACGCCTGCAGCCGCAGCTGGCCGGGGTACGGCAGCCAGCCGGGTTGCCCCTGGGCCTGGGTCTCGAGCACGAGGTAGTTGGCCCCGCCCTTGATCGAGCGGGCCAGGTCGCCACCGAAGGCGATCTCCTTGCCGGTGAGCGCCGACTGGGTCGGGTGGTAGATGTCCACGCCGGCGACGTCCACGGTCCGGGCGGCGCGGAAGTGGTCGACGGAGGGCTGCAGCCCGTACGACCAGCCGGGTCCCCAGTCGAAGTCGAAGTTGTGGGTGAGGAACTGGTCGTCCCGTGCGTACTCGCGCACGATGGCGGCCTGCCAACCGAGGAACTCCTCGACGAGCGAGCGGCGGAACCGGTCGAACGCCGATGCCAGCGAGCCGTTGATGGTGCCGCGGACGTCGGGGAAGTCCTCCCACGCGTCGACCCGGTTGGACCAGTAGTCCAGCCCGTACGCGCGGTTCAGGGCGTCGAGGTCGTCGTCGAACAGGGTCCGCAGGTGCCTGACGAACGCACGCTGGACGTCGGGTGAGGCCACGTCGTAGTACTTGGTCTCGTTGTCGAGCTGGAAGCCGATGACGCCCGGCCGGTGCGCGGTGTGCTCCATGAGCCGGCGGATGACCCGCTCGGCGTGCAGGCGGTAGGCGGGGCTGGTGATGTTCATGTTCTGCCGGGCGCCGTAGCGGCGCTGCCCCGTGCTGGTCTCGGCGAGCACCTCGGGGTGGGACTGCGCCAGCCAGGCCGGCACGGCGTACGTCGGGGTGCCGACGATCACGCGGATGCCGGCTTCCTCCATGGCGTCGAGTGCGCGGTCGACGTGCGTCAGGTCGAAGACGCCGGGCTGCGGCTCGAGCGTGCTCCACGTCGACTCGGCGATGCGGACGACGTTCAGGCCGGCGGCCGTCATCATCGCCACGTCGGTGTCGATGCGGTCGTGCGGCATGTACTCGTCGTAGTACGCGGCTCCGTACAGGATCTCGTCCATGGGTCGAATCAGCTCCGGTTCAGCGCGGCGGGTGCCCGGTGCTCGCCCGGACGATGAGCTCGGTGGGCACGACCGTCAGGGCCGGCGGGGGGACGGACCGCAGCCGGAGCTGACCGACGACGAGGGTGATGAGCGCTCGGCCGATGGCGTGGAAGTCCTGCCGGACGGTGGTCAGGGGCGGCGAGGTCCAGGCGCTGACCGCGATGTCGTCGAAGCCCACCAGGGACACGTCGTCCGGAACGCGGCGGCCCTGCTCGTGCAGCGCCCGGACGAGACCGAGCGCCATCTCGTCGTTTCCGCAGAACACGGCGGTGACCGTGGGGTCCTCCGCGAGCCGCCGACCCTCCGCGTAGCCGGACTGCGCGCTCCAGTCGCCGACCACCATCTCGGGTGGACGGATCCCCGCCTCCAGGAGGCAGCGGCGCCACGTGCCGCTGCGCACCAGGGCGTGCTCCGAGTCCTGCGGTCCGGCGAGGTGGTGCACGGTGCGGTGGCCCAGGGCGAGCAGGTGGCGGACCGCGTCCTCGCTGCCCTGGATCTGGTCGGCCGTGACGGTGGGGTAGTGGCCCGCGAACTTCGAGAAGGACACCGCCACCGGCATGCCGGCGGGGAGCGCCAGCGTGGCGGGCGTCGCCTGCTCGGCCCGCATGATCACGAGGCCGTCGATGGCCTGGTGCGAGATGCGGTGCGCCGCGTTCTCCCAGCTCTCCGGGGCGGGGTTGCGGACGTGCAGGAGCGTGACGGAGTAGTCCTCGAGCGCGGCGGCCTCGACGAGGGCCTCGACCGTGAGGGCCTCCCCGGTGCGCTGGAAGCCGTGCGAGAGCACGCCGATCGCGCCGAACGTGCCGTTGCGCAGCGCCTGGGCGGCCCGGTTCGGCGAGTACCCGAGCTGGTCCATGGCGAGCACGACGCGTGCGCGGGTGCTGGGCCGGACGGACTCGGCACCGGTCGAGACGCGCGAGACCGTCTGGGGCGAGACGCCGGCGAGGCGGGCGACGTCCCCGATCGAGGGACCCGAACGGCGGCCGGGGGCTCGCGCGGTTGTCATGGCCAGATGCTAGTGGGGAACGGGCATGGTGACGTCACCAATCGCGTGACATCCATGTCAGACCGTTACCAAAGCGACTCTGGACTAGCCGCCCGCCGCTGCTATGGTGACGTCACCAAACGCCAGAGAGGGTCGAGCGACGCTGTTGTTGCTCGTGGTCGAAGTGGACGAGACCCCCGTGGCGCGGAGCTGCTAACCGCCTGACCCTCAGCACGGAGCACGACCTCCAACAGCACAGTCGACCTGTCCCGATCGACCACCGCGACGCCGCGGCGGCGAGCGGGAGCCGGCGGCTCGGCGAGAGCCGGCGACGGTCCACGGGACGACCAACAGCACGAAGGGATCACCCGATGAAGAAGACACGCACGCTCGGGGCGCTGGGCGCCGTCTTGTCTCTGAGCCTCGCCCTCGCCGCTTGCAGCGGAGACAGCGGCTCGGGCGCGGACGAGACGACCGGCTCGAGCGGAGACAGCGGCGACAACTCGTTGACGGTCTGGGCCTGGGACCCGGCCTTCAACATCTACGCGCTGGAGGAGGCCGAGAAGGTCTACCAGGCCGACCACCCGGACTTCACCCTCGAGATCGTCGAGACACCCTGGGACGACCTGCAGACCAAGCTGACCACGCTGGCCCAGTCGGGCGAGACCGACCAGCTGCCCGACATCTTCCTCGTGCAGAACAACGCGTTCCAGAAGAACGTCATCAACTACCCGGACATCTTCGGTGACTTCTCGGACTCCGACGTGGACTTCAGCGAGTTCCCCGAGTCCGTCGTCGCGTACTCCACGGTCGACGACGTCAACTACGGCGTGCCGTTCGACAACGGGGCCGCGATCGGCGCGTACCGGACGGACATCCTCGAGCAGGCCGGCTACACGATCGACGACTTCACGGACATCACGTGGAGCGAGTTCCTCACGCTCGGCAAGGACGTCCTGGCCAAGACGGGCAAGCCGCTGCTCACGGGCCAGGCCGGCTCGTCGGACACGATCATGATGATGCTGCAGAGCGCCGGCGCGAGCCTGTTCGACGACGAGGGCAACCCGACCATCACCGACAACGACGCGCTGCTGGCCGCCATCGACATGTACGGGCAGCTCGTCGAGTCCGGCGTCTACGTCGAGGTCAACTCGTGGGACGAGTACATCAACACGATCGTGAACTCGAACACGGCCGCCGTCGTCAACGGCGTGTGGATCTCCGGCTCCATCCAGTCGGCCGCGGACCAGTCCGGCAAGTGGGCCGTCACCAACGTCCCGAAGCTCGAGGGCGTCGACGGTGCCACCAACTACACGGCGAACGGTGGCTCGTCCTGGGCGATCAGCTCGGGTGGCAACGCCGAGCTCGCCAGCGACTTCCTCGACGCGACGTTCGCCGGCTCGACCGAGTTCTACGACACGATCCTCCCGGCCTCCGGTGCTCTGGCCAACTGGCTCCCGGCGGGTGAGTCGGCCGTCTACAGCGAGCCTCAGGAGTTCTTCGGCGGGCAGCCGATCTACGCCGACGTCCTGGAGTTCGCCGCGGAGGTGCCCAGCAACAACACGGGCGCCTACTACTACGAGGGCCGTGACGCCGTGAGCGTCGCCATCACGAACATCGTCAACGGCGCCGACCCGGATGCTGCGCTCGAGGAGGCGCAGCAGACCGTCGAGTTCGCCATGGGGTGACACCAGGGCGGGCGGCGGAGGCCACTCCACGGCTTCGCCGCCCGCTTCTGTGCCCTGTCCGTCGCAAGCGAAGAAGAGGTGAGCTGCTCGTGACCGCTCCCACCGCACCGACCGAGGGCCGCGCGCCGAGCGTGCGCCCTCCAGGGACGAAGAGGTCCCGTCCCACCAGGCTGCCCAAGGCGCCACCCCTGTCGGCGATCGAGCGCCGCCGCAGCCTGACCGGGTGGACGTTCATCCTTCCCGCTGCCTTCTTCATCGTGCTGGCCAACTTCTGGCCGATGATCCAGGCGTTGTTCCTGTCGCTGCAGACGGGACGAGGCACCCGGCTGAGCTGGGCCGAGCCGCTGTGGTCGAACTACCAGCGGCTGTTCCAGGACGACCAGTTCCGGCTGACGCTGACCACGACGTTCATCTACCTGGTGATCCAGGTACCGATCATGCTCCTGCTCGCGATGCTGCTGGCCAATCTGCTCAATGCGCCGTGGCTGCGGTTCAAGGGATTCTGGCGGACGGCGATCTTCCTGCCGTGCGCGGTCGGCCTGGTGTCGTACTCACTGGTGTTCCGGCAGATCTTCGCGACGGACGGCCTCGCGAACGACGTGCTCACCCAGCTCGGGATACTCGACGATCCCGTCAACTGGCTCGGCCAGACCGGCACCGCCCGGATGGTCATCATCCTCGGGCTGCTGTGGCGGTGGACCGGCTACAACATGATCTTCTTCCTGGCGGCCCTGCAGAACATCGACCGGTCGACCCTGGAGGCTGCCCGCGTCGACGGCGCGAACGGGTTCAAGACCTTCTGGTACGTGACCATGCCGCAGCTCAAACCGATCATCCTGCTCTGCGCGATCCTGTCGACCAACGGGACGCTGCAGATGTTCGACGAGTCGTTCAACCTGACCGCCGGTGGCCCGGGCAACACGACGATGACGGTGTCGCACTACCTGTACAACGTGTCGTTCCGCAACAGCCCGAACTTCGGGTACGCGGCTGCCATCTCCTACGCGATCCTCATCATCGTGGCCGTTCTGGCCGCCATTCAAATGAAGGTGGGCGACAAGCGTGACTAAGACAACACTTCGCCGCATACCCGCATATGTGTTCCTGTCGCTCGCCGTGATCCTGTCGGTCTTCCCGCTCTACTTCATGGCGGTCTCGGCGACGAACACGAGCAACGAGGTCGTGGCGTCCAAGCTGCTGCCCGGTAGCCACCTCGTCGAGAACTTCAAGGCGCTCGTCGACGCCCAGCCCTTGGGGGCGGCGGCCTACCACTCGACGGTCAATGCCGTCGCGACGACCGTGCTCGCCCTGGTCCTGTGCTCGATCGCCGGCTATGCGTTCGAGATCTACCACTCGCGGGCGAAGGACACCGTCATGGCGATCCTGCTCCTCGCGATCATGATCCCGTTCGCGGCGACGATGATCCCGTTGTTCCGCCTCTTCGCGCAGCTGGGACTGGTGAACTCGACGTTCGCGGTCATCGTGCCCCTGATCGCGACGCCGTTCCTGATCCTGCTGTTCCGGCAGGCCTCGCGGTCGTTCCCGCACGAGATCATCGAGGCGGCGCGCCTCGACGGGCTGGGCGAGGTGAACATCTTCGCGCGCATCTACCTGCCGACGATGAAGCCCACCCTCGCTGCTGCGGGGGTCATCACCTTCCTGTTCTCGTGGAACAACTTCCTGTGGCCGAAGGTGATCCTCGTCGACAACGCCTACCAGACCTTGCCGATGCTGCTCTCGAACATGCGCGCCGGGTACGTCACCGACTACGGGAGCCTCATGCTCGCCGTGCTCATCGTGTCGGTGCCCACGATGGTCGTGTTCCTGCTGTTGCAGCGCCACTTCGCCGAAGGCGTGACAGGAGCCATCAAGTGACCTTCGATCTCGACCGCATCTCCGACCCTGAGTACGTCCAGGAGAACCGGCTCGACCCGCACTCCGACCACCGCTGGTTCGCCTCCGCGCAGGAGGCGACGACCGGGACGAGCTCCTTCGAGCAGTCGCTCAACGGGCTGTGGAAGCTGCACTACGCGAAGAGCCCCGCCCTCGTCGTCCCCGGCTTCGAGCGGGTGGACGTCGACGACTCCGGCTGGGACGACGTGCCGGTGCCCGCCCACGTCCAGCTGCTCGGCTACGACCGCCCGCAGTACACCAACGTGCAGTACCCGTGGGACGGGTACGAGCAGCTCGAGCCGGGCCAGGTCCCGCAGCGGTACAACCCGGTGGCGACCTACCGCCGGACGTTCACCCTCGAGCAGCCGCTCGAGCCTGGCGAGCGGCTGAGCGTGAGCTTCCACGGCGCGGAGAGTGCCGTCGCCCTGTGGCTGAACGGCACCTACGTGGGCTACGGGACGGACTCGTTCACCCCGTCGGAGTTCGACCTCACCGACGCCGTGGTCGACGGCGAGAACGTCATCGTGGCGCAGGTGGTCCGGTGGAGCGCCGGGTCGTGGATCGAGGACCAGGACTTCTTCCGGTTCTCCGGCCTGTTCCGGGACGTCGTCCTGTACCGCCGGCCCGCCGTGCACGTCGAGGACGTCCGGGTGGTGACCGACGTCGCCGCCGACCTCTCCGAGGCGACGGTGCGCGTGCGCGTCGTCCTGGCGGGCGACGGCCGGGTGGATGCTCGGATCGCCGGTGCCGGACCGCTCGAGGGCGACGACGAGCTCCTGGTCCGCATCGAGAGCCCGCGGCTGTGGAGCGCGGAGCACCCGCACCTGTACGACCTCACGCTCGACGTGTACGACGCGGCGGGCCGACTGACCGAGCACGTGCCGGTGCGGGTGGGGGTACGCCGGTTCGGCATCGAGGACGGCCTGCTCAAGGTCAACGGGTCGCGCGTGGTCTTCAACGGAGTGAACCGGCACGACTTCGGCCTCCAGGGTCGCGTGATGACCCGTGAGGCGACGGAGGCCGACATCCGGCTCATGAAGCGGCTCAACATCAACGCCGTGCGCACCAGCCACTACCCGAACAACTCGTACTTCTACGAGCTGTGCGACGAGTACGGCCTGTACGTCATCGACGAGATGAACCTCGAGTCGCACGCCATGTGGGACCGGGTGGTGAGCGGCGCGGGGATCGAGGAGGCGTTGCCCGGCGACCGCCCCGAGTGGCTGCCCGCTCTTCTCGACCGCGCGGCGAGCATGCTCGAGCGCGACAAGAACCACGCGAGCGTCGTCCTGTGGTCGTGCGGCAACGAGTCGTTCGGCGGGACGAACATCCTGGAGGTCGCGGAGTACTTCCGTGGCGCGGACTCCCGGCCGGTGCACTACGAGGGGGTGCACTGGGACCCGCGGCACCCGCAGACGACGGACGTCGTCTCCCGGATGTATGCGCCGGTGACCGAGATCGAGGAGTTCCTCGCGACGCACCGCGACAAGCCCTACCTGCTGTGCGAGTACGCCCACTCGATGGGCAACTCGTTCGGGGCGGTCCACAAGTACGTCGACCTCGCCTACCGCGAGCCGCTGTTCCAGGGCGGCTTCATCTGGGACTTCGCGGACCAGGCGCTCCGGCGCACCGACGCCCAGGGCCGCGAGTACTTCGGGTACGGCGGCGACTTCGGTGATGCGCCGCACGACTCGGACTTCAGCGGCAACGGCATCGTCTTCGCCGATCGCACCCTCAAGCCGATCGCCCAGGAGGTGCGCTACCTCTACCAGGGCTACCGGCTCGTGGTGGAGGGCGACAAGGTCACGGTCGAGAACCGCCACGTGGCCACCGCGTCGTCGTTGCACGAGTGCGTCGTCACCCTCGCCCGAGAGGGCCGGGTGCTGCAGGAGGAGGTGCTGGAGACGGCCGTCGACCCCGGGTCCTCGGAGGTCTACGCGCTGCCCGTCACGGTGCCGACCGCACCCGGGGAGTACACCGTCGACGTGTCGTTCCGGCTCCGCCGCAGCACGCGCTGGGCGTCGGCCGGGCACGAGGTGGCGCACGAGCAGACGGTCGTGGTCGTCCCGGGCTCCGTGCCGGTCCGCCGGGCGGCCGTGCCCGAGGTCGTCCACGGCATCCACAACGTCGGCGTGCGAGGGCGGCACTTCACCGCCCTGTTCTCGCGGCTGCACGGAGGGCTGCTCTCGTACCGCTACGGGCTGACGCCCGACGGCGGCCGTGAGCTGCTGCGCTCCGTGCCCCGGCCGAGCTTCTGGCACGCACCCACCTCCAACGAGCGCGGGTGGGGCGGCCCCGCCCAGGACGCCGCCTGGCTCGTCGCCAGCCGGTACGCGACGGTCGTCCGGGGCCCCGACGAGCCGGCGGTCGAGCAGACCGACGCCGGCGTCCGCGTCAGCTTCCGGTACGCGCTGCCCACCGCGCCCGCGGGGGAGTGCGAGCTCTCCTACCTCGTGGACGGTGACGGGCGCGTGGAGGTCACCCTCACGGTGCGGCCCGGCGCGGGGCTGGCGGACATGCCGGAGCTCGGGCTCCTGCTGGCGACCGACAGCACGTTCCGGCGCCTGCGCTGGTACGGGGACGGGCCCGAGGAGTCCTACGTCGACCGTCGGGCTGGCGCCCGGCTGGGGGTGTGGGAGGCCGACGTCCGCACCGCGCTCACGCCCTACCTGCGTCCGCAGGAGGCGGGCAGCCGGACCGGCGTGCGGTGGGCGACCGTGACCGACGAGCAGGGGGCCGGCCTGCGGCTGGAGTCGGAGCAGGGCATGGAGCTCTCCGCCCTGCCGTGGACCCCGTTCGAGATCGAGAACGCCGCGCACCACACGGAGCTGCCGCCGATCTACCAGACGGTCCTGCGGCCGGCGCTCCAGCGCCGCGGGGTCGGCGGCGACGACTCCTGGGGTGCGCAGACCCATCCCGAGTACCGGCTGCCCACGGACACCGAGCTGACGTTCCAGTTCGCCTTCCGCGGGCTCCTGTAAGGCGCCGACCCGAGGGCCCCGGACCAGCGGCGACGCTGGTCCGGGGCGTCAGCCGGTGTCGCGCGAGCGGTACTCGGTCGGGCTCATGCCGTGGATCCGCCGGAACTGGCGGGAGAAGTACAGGGCGTCGGTGAACCCCACCTGGGCCGCGACCGACGCGACGGACCGGTCGGTGGTGTCGAGGAGCTCGCGCGCGGTGCCCATGCGCAGGCGGGTCTGGTACTCCAGCGCGCCGTAGCCCGTGGCGCGCCGGAACAGCGCCGAGTAGTGGGACACGCTGAGCCCGGCCATCCTCGCGAGGTCGGGCAGGGAGATCCGGGTCGAGACGTTCGCGCGCAGGTGCTCGATCGTGGCGTCGACCGGGTCCGCCTGCTGCCTGGTGATCGTCCGCCGGTCTGCCGCGAGCAGCGCCATCGCGTGCCACGCGGCACCCGACGAGGCCAGCAGCGCGGACATGGTCTCGTCGCGCTCCATGCGCCGGATGACCGT
Source organism: uncultured Cellulomonas sp. (assembly GCF_963527515.1). NCBI lineage: Bacteria > Bacillati > Actinomycetota > Actinomycetes > Micrococcales > Cellulomonadaceae > Cellulomonas > uncultured Cellulomonas sp. The sequence continues at coordinate 117,160 of NZ_CAURTV010000003.1, forward strand.
GTCGATGAGGGCGATGACGCGCGACGGGTCGCCCATGCCCACGACCGGCTGGTCCGGGGTGGCGCCGCTCGCCGCCAGGAGGGCGGGCACCTGCTGGCCGACGAGGTGCAGCCACCAGATCGTCCAGGGCTCCTTGGCGTCGGCCTCGTAGCGGTGCGGCAGGCCGGCGGGGATCACGAGCGCCTGCCCGGCCTGCACGGCGTGCACGCCCGACGGGACGGTGCAGGTACCCCGACCGGCGGCGCAGACGATCACCACATGCTGCTCGGCACCGTGCGTGCGTGTCCGGCCGTGCGTCGACGCACGGGGGAAGCAGCCGACGTCCGTGACGAGCAGCTGCGACAACGGGGGCGACGACGACGCCAGGGCGACAAGCGGCCGGGGCAGCACGCGCATCCGCTGACCGGCGAATCCTTCGCGTCGGCGGATCAGTGGTTCCGTCATCGATTCGTCCATGTGTCGCGGGGGAACTCCCATTCTGCACCAGCCGGGTCGGGCCGTAGCGTCCTGGTCATGCTCGACGACGAGTCCCGGCTTGACCTCCCGCCCGTCCCCGCGCACCTCGCGCACGAGGGGGTCGCGGCATGGCGCCAGCCGGTCACGATCGACACGTACCTGCCGGACCCGCCGGACCGCTACCCGGCGTTCCTCGAGAACCGCGTCTACCAGGGGTCGTCCGGGCAGGTGTACCCCCTGCCGTTCCACGAGCGCATCAGCGCGACGAAGGCCCCGCAGGTGTGGGACGCGATCCACCTGGAGAACCCGTGGGTCCGGCTGATGATCCTGCCGGAGCTCGGCGGGCGCATCCACGTCGGGATGGACACGACGAACGGGTACGACTTCTTCTACCGGAACAACGTCATCAAGCCGGCGCTCGTCGGGCTCGCGGGACCGTGGATCTCCGGCGGCGTCGAGCTCAACTGGCCGCAGCACCACCGTCCGGCGACGTTCCTGGCGGTCGAGGCGACGATCGAGCACGAGGCCGACGGTGCCGTCACCGTGTGGTGCTCCGACCACGACCCGTTCTCGCGGATGAAGGGCATGCACGGTGTGCGCCTCCGACCCGACTCCTCGGTGATCGAGCTGCGCGTCCGGCTGTTCAACCGCACCGACGACGTGCAGACCTTCCTGTGGTGGGCGAACGTCGCAGCGGCCGTCAACGACGACTACCAGTCGTTCTTCCCGACCGACGTGCATGCGGTGGCCGACCACGCCAGGCGCGCGGTGACGGCGTTCCCCGCGGCCGACCGGCCCTACTACGGGATCGACTACCCGGGTGGCAGGGACGCCGCACACCCCGACGGCGACCGGATCGACTGGTACCGCAACATCCCCGTGCCCACCTCGTACATGGCGCTGGGCACCCAGGACGACTTCTTCGGCGGGTACGACCACGGACGCCGCGCGGGCTTCGTGCACTGGGCCGACCACCAGGTGGCGCCCGGCAAGAAGCAGTGGACCTGGGGCACCGGCGCGTTCGGCAGGGCATGGGACGCGAACCTCACGGACACCGACGGGCCCTACGTCGAGCTCATGGCCGGCGTCTTCACCGACAACCAGCCCGACTTCGCGTTCCTGGCTCCGGGCGAGACGAAGACGTTCAGCCAGTACTGGTACCCGCTGCAGGAGACCGGTCCGGTCCACCAGGCCACCCTCGAGGCGGCCGTGCGGCTCGACGCGACCCCCGACGGGAGCTCCACCCGGCTCCGGGTCGCCGCCGCGGTCACTCGGGTGCGGACGGCGACCACGGTGCGGGTCGTCGGACCTGACGGCGCGACGCTGTGGCGGGTCACGACGGATGCCGCCCCGGACCGTCCGATCGTTCATGCCGTGCGCCTCGACGGTGCCTGGCGACCGGAGGACCTGACCCTCGTCGTGGAGCACGACGGCGAGGAGCTCCTGGCCTGGCGGCCCCGCGCGACGCCCACGTCCCCGGACCTGCCCGAGCCCGCACAGGAGCCCGCCGCGCCGCAGGACGTGCCGTCCGTCGACGAGCTCTACCTCACGGGTGTCCACCTGGAGCAGTACCGCCACGCGACGCGGTCCCCGGAGCCGTACTGGCTCGAGGCGCTGCGCCGCGACGGGGGCGACCACCGCTCGCACCTCGCCCTCGCCGCCCGGCGGTTCCGGGCCGGGCGGTACGCCGAGGCTGAGCACCACCTGCGCGCCGCGCTCGCGCGCCAGACCCGACTGAACACGAACCCCGCCGACGGGGAGGCGGCCTTCCGTCTCGGGCAGATCCTCGCCCGGACCGGCCGGCCCGACGAGGCCGACGAGATGTGGGGCAAGGCTCGCTGGAGCCAGGCGTGGCGCGGGCCCGCGCTCCTGGCGATGGCACGGCTCGACGCCTCCCGCGGGCGCGACCGGCCGGCGCTGGACCATGTGCGTGCGGCGGTGGGCGCCGACCCCGAGCAGCTGCAGGCACGTGCGGTGCTCGCGGTGCTGCTGCGCCGGGTCGGCCGAGGAACAGAGGCGGACGCGGTGCTGGCGCGCTCGTTGGAGGTCGATCCCCTGGACGTCTGGACCCGCGATCTGGCGGGTCGGCCCGTGGCGGCCGACGCCCCGACGCTGCTCGACGTGGCGCTGGAGTACGACTCGCTCGGATCGTGGCGCGACGCCGTCCGTGTGCTCGAGGTCGCGGCCGGGACCGAGCCCGCCCTCGGCCAGGTCGAGGTCCGGCCGCTGGTGCACCTGCACGCCGCTCGGATCCTCGACACGGCGGGGGAGAGCTCCGCCGCGGCGCGCCAGCGTGTGCGGGCGGGCACCTCGCCTGGCGTCCACTGCCTCGCGTCCCGTCTCGCCGACGCCGACATGCTCCAGGCCCACGTCCGAACCCATCCGCACGACGCCCGCGCCTGGGCCGTCCTCGGGCACTGGCTCTACTTCCAGCGCCGCCACCACGACGCGATCGGCGCCTGGCGCACCTCGACCGAGCTCGACCCGCACGACCCGGTGGTGTGGCGCAACCTCGCGGTCGCTGCCTTCAACGTCTTGGAGGACCCGGACGTCGCCCGGCAGCACTACGGACGAGCGCTCGCGATCGCCCCCGGCGACCCGCGTCTGGTCTACGAGCGCGACCAGCTGGCGAAGCGGTCCGGCAGCACGCCCGCGGAGCGCCTGGCGGTACTCGAGGCTGAGCCCGCGGCGGTGGCCGCCCGCGACGACCTCAGCGTCGAGCTCGCCCAGCTGTGCACCGCGACCGGCAGGCCCGAGGCGGCGCTCGAGGTGCTGCGTTCCCGGCGGTTCCAGCCGTGGGAGGGCGGCGAAGGGCAGGTGCTCTCGGCGTGGGACGAGGCGCTGCTGGCCCTCGCGCGCCGGTCGCTCGACGGCGGCGACGGCGCGGCCGCGCTCGAGCAGGTGCGCGCGGCGTTCGAGCTCCCGACGAGCCTCGGTGAGGCCCGGCACCCGTTGTCGAACACTGCCCAGCTGCACCTGGTGCTCGGCGACGCGCTCGCGGCGACGGGCGACGACGTCGGCGCGCGCGAGGCGTGGTCGCGCGCGGCCGGCTCGACCGGCGACTTCCAGAGCATGGCGCCGGTCCAGCTCTCCGAGCTGACGTACTACGCGGTGCTCGCGAGGCGCCGTCTCGGCGACGACCTCCGTGCCGACTCGCTCACGGACGACCTCGCGCAGCACGCCGTCACGCTGCGGTCGACACCCGCCACGGTCGACTACTTCTCCACCTCGCTGCCGACCCTCCTGCTGTTCCAGGACGACCTGCAGGCGGCAGCCACGACGACGGCGATGCTCCTCGACGCCCAGGTCGCCGCCCTGCGCGGAGAGCACGTGACTGCCGCAGCGCGCGTCGACGAGGTTCTGGCCCGCGAGCCCAGCCGGCTCCGCGCCCTCGACCTGCGCCGCGAGCTGTAGCGGCTGTGGACGTCACGCGCTGGTCCGGCGCTCACGTCAGGGTCGTCAGCACCCCGCCGTCGGCGCGCAGGGCGGCGCCGTTCGTCGCGGACGACAGCGGGCTGGCCAGGTAGACCGCGAGGTTGGCGATCTCACGGGGCTCGATGAACCGCTGCAGGAGCGACGTCGGGTTCCCGGCGGCGATGGCGGCCTTCAGGTCCGCCGGCTCCATGTCCTGGGCGTCGGCGAACCGCGTGACGGTCGCGGCGACCCCGTCGGAAAAGGTCGGTCCGCCGAGGATCGTGTTCACGGTCACCTCCGTGCCGCGCGTGAGCTTCGCCAGCCCGTTGGCGAGCGCGATCATCCCGGCCTTGGTGACGCCGTAGTGCACCATGTCGGCCGGGACGTTCACGCCCGACTCGCTGCTGACGAAGAGGATGCGGCCCCAGCCCCGGGTCAGCATGCCGGGGAGCAGCTGTCGTGATAGCCGGACGCCACTCATGAGGTTGACGTCGACGTAGTGCTGCCACTCCTCATCGGTGATGGCGCCGAACGCGGAGAGCCCGAACACGCCGACGTTGTTCACCAGGACGTCGACCTCCCCCAGGTCGTCCAGGAGCCGACTGACCTGCGACGGGTCCGCGAAGTCCGCGACCAGCGCGGAGACCACCGCTCCCGGGACGTCTGCCTCGAGCCGCTGCACCGCCTCCTGTGCCCTGCCGGCGCTCCTCCCGTTGATGACGACGGAGGCTCCCTCGTGGAGCAGGCCCCGCGCGATCGCGTACCCGATCCCTTGCGTCGAGCCGCTCACGAACGCCCGCCTGCCGGTCAGCTGCAGATCCATCTGTTCCCACGTCCTCCGCGATTTCACTTTCCTGGTCAAGTGAAACGTAGCCCGGGTGGCTTTCCTGATCAAGTCATCCCCCGTACGCTGCTGCCATGCCAGACTCCAGCACCGCGCCGACGCTCAGCGGCGAGGACCTCCAGACCTGGTCCTCCCTGGCCACCGTCCTGGAGTGGTTGCCGGCCGCGCTCGACGCCCAGCTGCAGCGCGACGCCGAGCTCTCGCACTTCGAGTACGGCATCCTGTTCGCGCTCGCCGACGCCCCCGACCGCACCCTCCGGATGAGCGTCCTGGCCGGGTACGCCAACAGCTCGCTGTCCCGGCTCTCCCGTGCGGTGGCGCGGCTCGAGACGAAGGAGTGGGTGCGTCGCGCGCCCGACGCCAGCGACGGGCGCTACACCCTGGCGACGCTCACCGATCGCGGCGTCGAGAAGCTCGACCAGGCGACGCCGGGCCACGTGCGCACGGTCCGGCAGCTCGTCCTCGACCCGCTGACGCAGGCTCAGGCAGGGCAGGTGCGGGAGATCAGCCGACGGATCATGCGAGCGATCCGGGACGACGAGGGGTGGGTCCCGTCGTCACGGTCGCCGACGCGCGCTGGCGGTACCACTTCCGCGTGAAGTGCAGGGCGAGCGCCCCCAGCCCGGCCATCACCGGAGCCAGGAGCAGCAGCACGGCGCCGGTGCCCCAGCGGAAGCGGTCCGTCATGATGCCGTCCGCCGACGCGATCGCGAAGGACTCGGCGCCTCTCCCGGAGCAGGTCAGAAGGCTCGGTTCCATCCACTCGGTGTCCTGCGTCGCGGCGAGTGGCACGAAGCTGCGCGTCGTCGGCCCCGAGGTGGTCACGGTGGCGGCGACGCCGTCCGGCCGGGCGATCTCCAGGCGGCCGACGTTCTGCTCGCCCGTGCTGTACACCTGGCTCTTCCACGTGCACTCGACGGTGCGCAGGTCCACCGAGGTGGGGTGGGCCAGCACCAGGAAGTTGCCGGGGCCCGCGCCATCGCGGATGGCCACCTCCCGGCCGGGGGCGAACTCCAGACCGGGGTCGACGACCGCCTTGTCGGCGAACATGCCGGTACCCGTGACGAGCATGAGGCCGAAGGCGCCGAAGAGCAGGAACCCGCCGAAGCCGACGACGACCCACATCGCGACGACGATGCGGAACCTGTCGGCGTTCCTGGTGAGGTAGCCGGCGGTCATGCTCATGGTTTCCCTCCCGGGAGTGACGGTGCGGGCGCCACCGTAGCGCCCGCACCGGCCGAGTCGAGCCCCTGCCCACGCCCCGCGTCATTGCCTTCAACGTTGACACGTGTCACCCTATGGGAGCGCACCCACGGCCGCACCGACGCGGCCCGCCACGGGCCCACGCGCGGACGAACGAAGGACACCGGCAATGGCGTCGCAGACCCTCGCACCCACGGACCACCAGGCCCTGGTGCCCGACGCCCCCGAGGCCGGTCTCGTCGACCTCGACGGCCGACGCTTCTACCGCATCCCGTCCTACGACGACCTGCCGCCGTTCTTCATGACGCTGGTCGGCGCGAGCGACCTGTGGCTGTTCATCTCCAGCACGGGCGGCGTCACCGCGGGCCGCGAGGAGGCCGACCGCGCCCTGTTCCCCTATGCCACCGAGGACAAGGTCGCCGCGGGTGCCGGGCGCACGGGCGGGCTCACGCTGCTGCGCGTCGCCACGGCCGACGGCACCGTGTTCTGGCAGCCCTTCGCACCGCGCCGGCCGGGCGACCCGGACGTCGAGCGCCACCTCTACAAGGACCCGCTCGGCACCACCCTGGTGTTCGAGGAGCTGCGGCCCGACCTCGGGCTGCGCGTGCGCGTGACGTGGCGGACCGCCGCCCGGTACGGGGTCGTGCGCGAGGTGGAGCTCACGTCGACGACCGACCGGCACGTGCGCGCCGAGGTCCTGGACGGCTTCGTCGACCTGCTGCCGGCGGGCGTCACCGTGCAGACCCAGGGCGAGCTGAGCAGCCTGCTCGACGCGTACAAGCGTGCGGAGGTCGACGCCGCGACCGGCCTGGGACTCGTCTACCTGAACTCGACGCTCACCGACAAGGCCGACCCCAGCGAGTCGCTCTCGACGACCGTCGCGTGGCAGGTCGGGCTCGACGGCGTCGACCACCTGCTGTCCGTGCGGCAGGTCGGCGCGTTCGCCACCGGCCGCGCGGTCGCCGCTGAGCACGAGGTGCGGGGGGAGAAGGGCGCGTACCTGGTCCGCACCCACCTCACGCTCGCCCCCGGCGAGCAGCGCCGCTGGAGCGTCGTCGCCGACGTCGACCAGAGCGCCGCCGACGTCGTGCGCCTGCAGACCGCCCTCGCCGACCCCGCGACCGCGGCCGACGCCCTCGCCGTGGACGTGGAGGCCACCCGCGCGCACCTCGACCTGCTGGTGGGCACCGCCGACGCCGCGCAGGTCACGGGCGACGAGCTGGCCACAGCCCACCACCGCGCGAACGTGCTGTTCAACGTCATGCGCGGCGGGGTGCTGGTCGACGGGTACGCCGTCCGCACGGCCGACCTGCGGGCGTTCGTCGCCGAGCGCAGCCCCCGGACCGCGCAGCGCAGCGCCGCCTGGTTCGACGGGCTGGCCGGCACCGAGCAGCTCGACGACCTGGTGGCGCGGGCCGACGCGTCCGGCGACCCGGACCTGCTGCGGCTCGTCCGCGAGTACCTGCCGCTGACGTTCAGCCGCCGGCACGGCGACCCGAGCCGCCCCTGGAACAAGTTCAAGATCGCCCTGACCGACGCGGCCGGCGAGACGCGCGTCGACTTCCAGGGCAACTGGCGGGACATCTTCCAGAACTGGGAGGCGCTGGCCTGGTCGTTCCCGGAGTACGTCGAGTCGATGGTCGCGGTGTTCCTCGACGCGACGACGGCCGACGGGTACAACCCGTACCGCATCTCGCGCTCCGGCATCGACTGGGAGGTGCCCGAGCCGTCGAACCCGTGGGCGAACATCGGCTACTGGAGCGACCACCAGGTGATCTACCTGGTCAAGCTGCTGGAGGCGTCGCGCCGGTTCCACCCGGGTCGGCTCGAGGCGCTCGTCGACCGGGCCGTCTTCACGCACGCCGACGTGCCGTACCGCATCGCCACCTACGACGAGACGGTCGTCGAGCCGATCGCGACGATCGCGTTCGACACCGAGACCGAGGAGCGGGTGGTCCGGCGCGTCGAGACCGAGGGCGCGGACGGCCGGCTCGTGCACGGCCCCGACGGCGAGCTGGTGCGGGTGTCGCTGGGCGAGAAGGTCCTGCTCACCATCCTGGCCAAGGTGGTCAACCTGGTGCCCGACGGCGGCATCTGGATGAACACCCAGCGGCCCGAGTGGAACGACGCCAACAACGCGCTGGTCGGCAAGGGCCTGTCCGTCGTCACGCTCGCGTACCTGCGCCGCGCCCTGACCCTGGCGCGGGACCTGCTGGCCGACGACCTCACCGTGACCAGCGAGCTCGCCGGCCTGCTGTCGGGCGTGCACGCGGCGCTGGACCAGCACCGCGAGCAGGCGGTCGCCGGGTTCGACGACCGCGGCCGGCGGGCGGTCATGGACGCGCTCGGTGCGGCGGGCACCGCGTACCGCACCCGCGTGTACGCCGGGTTCGGCGGCGAGCGCACCGCGGTGCCGGCGGCGGCGGTGCAGGGGTTCCTCGCGGACGCGCAGGTCTACGTCGACGCGGCCCTGCGGGCCAACCGTCGCGAGGACGGCCTGTTCCACGCGTACAACCTGCTGGACCTGCGGGACGGGGCGGCCATCGGTCGACTGCAGGAGATGCTGGAGGGTCAGGTCGCGGTGCTGTCGTCCGGTCTGCTCACCCCCGCGGAGGCCCTGGACCTGCTGGGGGCCCTGCGGAGCAGCGCGCTCTACCGGGCGGACCAGCACTCCTACCAGCTCTACCCCGACCGCGAGCTGCCGACGTTCCTGGCGCGCAACCTGATCACCGCGGAGCAGACCGCGTCGGCGCCGCTGCTCACGGCGCTCGTCGCGGCCGGTGACACGTCGATCGTGCTGCGCGACGTGCGCGGCGACCACCGGTTCGCGCCCGGCCTGCACAACGCCCGCGATCTCGACGCCGCGCTCGACGCGCTGTCGAGCCGCGTCCCGGGCGTCTCCGACGGTCGCGCCGCCGTGCTCGACGTGTTCGAGCAGGTGTTCCGGCACGCCGAGTTCACCGGCCGGTCGGGGTCGTTCTTCGCGTACGAGGGGCTCGGCAGCATCTACTGGCACATGGTGTCCAAGCTGCTGCTCGCCGTGCAGGAGAACCACGAGCGTGCGGTCGTCGCGGGGGCCGACGCGGCCGTGGTGGCGGGGCTCGCGGCCGCCTACGAGGACGTCCGGCTCGGTCTCGGCTACTGCAAGACGCCGGACGTGTACGGCGCGTTCCCGGTGGACCCGTACTCGCACACGCCGGCCGGCAAGGGCGCCCGGCAGCCCGGCATGACGGGCCAGGTCAAGGAGGAGATCCTCACCCGGCTCGGCGAGCTGGGGCTGCGGGTCGAGGGCGGTCGCGTCGTCGTGCGGCCCGTGCTGCTGCGCGCCGACGAGTGGACCACGGCACCGACCACGTTCACCTACCACGACCGCGCCCAGCAGGAGCGGGTGCTCGCGCTGCGAGCGGGCTCGCTGGCGTTCACCTTCTGCCAGGTGCCGGTGGTCTACCGGCGCGTCGAGGCGGCAGGGGCGGTTCTCACCGTCGTCGCGCACCTCGCCGACGGCACCCGGGTCGAGGGCGTCGACGGCGCGCTCGACACGGGGGTCAGCGAGCGGGTGTTCCGGCGCACGGGCGACGTCGTCCGCGTGGAGGTCGAGGTCCCGACGCGCTGACCGTGCTCAGGCGCCGGTCGCCGCCACGCCCAGCAGCCGGTGGGCCGGCGAGCCGGTCGGTACGACGAGCTCCACGCGCGACGCTCCCGCCGTGACGGTGACCGTCGTGGCGCCCGCGTACCGCGGGTGCGGGCCCACCTGGAGCCCGTCGGGTGCAGCCAGCGGCAGCACCAGGCGGGACGCTGAGTGCACGGGGCTGCTGCCGCGGACGAGCCACTCGTGCCGGCCGAACACCTCGAGCACGAGCTCGTCCGCAGCCAGGACCGCGCCGTGCAGGGTCATCGGCGAGATCGCGTGCGTGAGGCTCCGGACCGCTCCCGCCGCGCCGGACCCGAGCGGCCGGACCGCGCTGCGCCCGTGCCAGACCCAGGGACGCAGGCCGGGACGCTGGCGGACCGCCTCGAGGTACTGGGTGGTCACACCGACGTCGTCGGGACCGGCGTCCACCGGCGGGGTCTGGGCGTGGGTGCGGGCCGCGGCGAGCAGGGCGCGACCGACCGCGCTCGGGAGCTCCGCCGCCGCGGTGCGCAGCTCGTCGACGAGGCGGGACACGTTCGCCCGCGCCGAGCCGTTGTAGGCCACGGACAGGGTCGCTCCGTCCGCGGTGTGCACGGTGAGCCGGCCGTCGAGGAGGCTGACCACATCCCGGACCGCCACCACCTCACGGAGCGCCACGCTGCGCACCGAGTACGGGCCGCTCGCCTGCCGGCTGAGCACGGTGAGCCGGTCGGCGTCGGCGACGAGCAGGTGGTCGTACAGGTCCATGTCCGGCGTGGCGTCACGCCGCGCGATGTTGCGCGGCACCTTGAGCACCAGCCGCGCGCCCGCGAGGTCGAGCGGGTGGTCGCGGTAGAGACGCGGGACGTCCTCGGCGGTGGTGACCTCGTCGATCCACGGGCCGAAGCGGTCGTACTCGTGGGTGGTGCTGCGCGTGTCCTCGCTCACGAGGCGAACGGTACGCCGACCCGGTGTCGCTCAGATCCAGCCGTTCTGCCGCGCGATGCGGATGGCGTCCGTTCGGCCGCGCGCGCCGAGGCGGTCGACCGCCCGCCGCAGGCAGTTGCGCACCGTCCCGGGGGCCAGGTAGAGGGTGCGCGCGCACTCGCCGACCGTCGCGCCCTCGGCCAGCATGCCGAGCAGCTCGGCCTCCCGGGCGCGCAGCGGGTTGGCGCCCAGGCGCATCGCGGCCACGGCGAGCCCGGTGTCGAACGTCTGCCCGCCGTGGGCGACCGAGCGGATCCCGTCGACGAGCGTGCGCACGTCCGCGGTCTTGCGGACGAACCCGCAGACGCCGGCCTCCATGGCTGCGCGGAACGTGCCGGGACAGCTGGACTCCGTGAGGATCATGACCTTGACCTGCGGCATCGCGCAGGCCAGGTCGTTCGCCGCCGACAGCCCGTCCTGTCCGGGCATCGTCACGTCAAGGAGCGCGACGTCGGGCTCGTTCCGCCGCGCGGCCGGCAGGACGAGGTCGCCCCGCTCGACCTCCGCGACCACCTCGAAGTCGGGTTCGCGCTCCAGGAGCGAGACCAGCGCGCCACGGACGACGGCCATGTCCTCCGCCACGAGCAGCCGCACCGTCACAGCGCCACCTGCCCGTCGGCCACGCGTCCGGGGGAGCCGACCTCCGGCACCACGGGCAGCCACGCCTCGAGCTCCCAGATGTCGCCCGTCGCCGAGGTCACCAGGTCGCCGCCCTGCAGCGCCAGCCGCTCCGTGATCCCCGGCAGACCGAACCCGGGGGAGCCCGACGTACGCAGCACCCCGGCCCGGGCGGCCGCGCCGACCCCGTCGTTGACCACCCGCAGGCGGACCCCGGAGGCAGTCGCTCGGGTCTCGACCAGGCAGGTCGTGGCGCTGCTGTGCCGGAGCACGTTGGTCAGCGCCTCGCCGGCCACCCACGCCAGGGCGTCGACGACGTCCGGCGGCAGAGGCGTCGGGTCGAGGCGGACCTCGCACGTCGCGCCGGCCGCCCGGAGCGCCGCCACGCCGCGCTCGACCTCGCGCACGAGGCACGGCGAGCGCCACGCGTGGATGATGCTGCGCAGGTCGGCGCCGGTCCGTGACCCGAGGTCGCTGATCTCGTCCAGCTCCCGACGCAGGTGCGTGTCCTCCGCCAGCTCGTGGTGGCGGCGTGCCAGTCCCGCCTTGAGCGAGATGGCCGTCAGGCCGGTGCCCAGGACGTCGTGCACGTCGCGCGCGATGCGCAGCCGCTCCGACCGGACGGCCGCCAGGACCTCCCGGTCGTGCAGGTGCTCCCGCCGGCGCCACACGCCGACCAGCCAGGCCAGGACCGAGAGCAGCACGGCCGTGCCGACGAGCCGCGCGGGGTCGTCGACGGGGTCCGTCCCCTGCGCACGTCCCACGAGCACGGCGACGGTCGTGTGGACGAGGACGAGCGACGCCGCCAGCGTCACGCGCCAGCGGGTGGGGGCCGTGGCCAGGGCGGCGAGCAGGACGGCGGCGGAGTCGGCCCACGGCAGCCCGAGCAGCGGGACGGGGAGGTAGCACGTGACCGCCAGGGCGGCGAGGACGGGTGCCGGCCGCCCAGGGACGCGTGCGCGCGGCGAGAACGCGGCGAGAGCCAGCGCCGCCAGGTGCACGGTGAGGGCGGCTGCGACCGCGAGGATTGGTGCTGAGGCACCCGCTAGGGCCAGCACGACGAGCGGCACGCACGACGCGAGCACCAGCGCGACGTCCAGGACGAGGAGCGCCGGTTCCCGGCGCCACGTCCGGGCACGCCAGCGGATCGGCGCGGCAGCGCGCCCTCCCATGTCCGCGAGCCCCCCTGCGTGCACCGCGCCACTGTAACTGCAGTTGCTCGGGGCGCCCAGCGGCCGTCCCCCGGCGCGCGCAGCGCACGCGACAGGTGTGCGGAACGCACGTCTCGCGTCACCGCCAGAAGAGTCCGTGATGGACCCGTGGCGCCGGCACCGCGGCCGACGCCAGGTTCGTCGCGACGCCGCGACTCCCCGTCCCGGCGCACCCAGGGTGGAGGAGGCGGACATGAACGGATCGATCGACCCGAGCGTCAGCGTGCTGGAGGAGATCGACAACCAGGGCCTGACGACGGTCGGCGGCGGGTGGGGCGACCTGCTCACGTCGCTCGCGTGCTTCGGCGGCAGCTGGGTCCTGGGCAACAAGGGGCACCTGTGCACCTGGACGGTCGAGTGCCAGAAGAACTGCGGCTGACCACGTGCTGACGGCGGGTGCGGGCCGCCGCCGCTGGACGGCCCGCACCCGTCCCCCCTTCCCGTACGGCCCTCCCAGGACGGAGCTCCCGACGCATGTACACCACGGTTGACGACGTCGCCCGGCTGTTCCCCGAGCTCGCGACGCGGGAGGAGCTGGACGACCTCTTCCGGGCGCTGTCCGACGGTGACGTCGAGGACGTGCTCTCCCGGCCCGCCGCTGCCACCCAACCGCTGGACGCGTCCCCGAGCACCCCCGGGGTGGCCGAGGACGCGGAGCTGCCGTTCGGCGAGTGGCTCTTCTCGGTCGTCGCCGCGCCGGTCGCCGACTTCGACCGGGCCCTGGCGCGGGCCTCGATCGTCGCGGACCCCTCCCTGGTGCGGCGCGAGGTCGTCGCGGCGCTGCACTCGCTGCTCTTCAACGAGGCGGTCCGCACGCTCGTCGCGGAGCTGCACGCCACGCGGGACCGGGGGGAGCTGCGCGGGGGCACGTCCGAGGAGCGGTACGACGACTTCCTGGCGCGGCTGCGGGACCCGCAGGTGCGCTCCGACCTCGCCGCCCGGCACGGTCGCCTGCTCGGCCGGCTGCAGACCAAGGCGTCCCAGCTGCTCGGGTACGTGATCGAGGTGCTGGACGCCACCACCCGGGAGTCCGCGGCCCTGAGCGCGCTGTTCCCCGAGATCGGCCCCTCGCCGTCGGTGCACCGGCTCGTCGTCGGGCGGGGCGACTCGCACCGCGGCGGTCGCACGGTCGCCATGGTCGAGCTGGTCGGGGGGCACACGCTCGTCTACAAGCCACGCGACCTGCGCATCGACCTGGCGTTCCAGCGGCTGCTGGCAGCGGTGGACGGCGAGCTCGGTCTCGGGCTGCGGACGCTGCGGGTGCACGCGACCCCGTCCGGCGGCTGGTCGGAGTTCGTGCGGCGGGGCGAGCTCGCACCCGCCGACGCCGACGCCTACTACCGGGACATCGGCCGGCTCACGGCGGTGCTGCACCTCATCGACGGGCGCGACGTGCACTTCGAGAACGTGGTCTGCGACGGTCGCAACCCGGTCGTCGTCGACCTGGAGACGCTGCTGCACCCGCGGCTGTCGCGCGCCGCGGAGCACGGTGACGGCAGCGCGACGCAGCGGGCCACCGACCTGCTGGCGGAGTCGGTGTGCGCCATCGGCATCCTGCCGTCGGTCGTGGCCCACGAGGAGCTCACCGGCGAGCCCGCGCTGAACGTCGGCGCGGTCGGGTACGTGCCCGGCGCCGTCGCCCCGTTCCGCTCGTTCGTGCTGCGCAACCGCGGTCGCGACGACCTGCGCATCGAGTTCAGCTTCCAGAGCGTCGACGAGGAGGCCGGGGTGCCGGCGCTGCCGCGGGCACCCGGGGTGGCCGAGTCGGCCTCCGCGCAGGTGCAGGCCGGGTTCGTCGAGGTCTACGACTGGGCGCTGCGCCGGCGCTCGACGCTGCGGGCGCTCGTCGCGGAGCTGTTCGGCGACGTCGTGGTGCGGTACATCCACAACCCGACGTTCTTCTACGCGCAGCTGCTGCGGATGGCGACGCACCCGTCGTTCCAGGGCGACGGCCCCCAGGCGCGGATCGTGCTGCACCGGGTGGGGCTCCGGCGCCCGGAGACCGACCCGCGGGTCACGCGCGCGGAGCTCACGGACCTGCTCGACGGCGACGTCCCGTACTTCGTCGCCTCGGCCTCGTCGCGCAGCCTCACCACGAGCACCGGCCTGCAGATCGAGGACTGCCTCGAGGCGTGCCCGCTGGACGGCGTGCTGGCCAAGATCGACGCCGCGAGCGCCGAGGACCGAGACCGGCAGGTCGCCCTCGTCGCCATGTCGTTCATGTCGAAGTACGACACGAGCGGGGACGCGACCGGCACGCGGCTCGCGCCTCGGGGCGCGTCCGCCCGGCCCGGCCCGGGACGTGCGGTCGCGGCGGCCACCGAGATCGGCGAGCACCTGGCCCGCACCATGATCCGCTCGACCGAGCCGCGGTTCCCCAGCACGTGGGTGGGGCCCCTGGTGACCTCGAGCGACGCGCAGTTCTGGCAGCCGGGCAACCTCGGGTACGACCTGTACGGCGGGATCACCGGGATCGCGCTGTTCCTGGGCCAGCTGGCCCAGGTGACCGGCCGCGGCGACCTGGCCGGCGCTGCCCGCAGCGTGGTCGAACCGCTCGCCGACCAGCTCGACCTCGACGTCTGGCGCGAGACCGGGTTCCCGTGCGGCGCGTTCGGCGGGCTCGCCGGCGTCGCGTACGTGGTGGCCCGGGTGGGGACCGCGCTCGACGACCCGGACCTGGTGGCCGCCGGCGTGCGCGGGATGGGCGCCGTCGGCTCCCTGGTCGACGCCGACAACCAGCTCGAGCTCGTGGCGGGGTCGACCGGCGCGATCGCGGTGGCCCTGCGGCTG